>NZ_JAGTPI010000008.1:0-162410 GCF_021147825.1 Pseudomonas quasicaspiana | reverse complement strand
CGACTCGGCTTCATGAAGAGCCTGTGGGGCCGAATTCATTCGGGAAGGCGGCATTCCTGATGGCACAGATACATCGAATCTACCGGCCCCTTCGCGAATAAATTCGCTCCCACGGGATTGCGCACGACTCGGCTTCATGAAGAGCCTGTGGGGCCGAATTCATTCGGGGAGGCGGCATTCCTGACGGCACAGATACATCGGATGTACCGGCCCCTTCGCGAATGAATTCGCTCCCACGGGATTGCGCACGACTCGGCTTCATGAAGAGCCTGTGGGGCCGAATTCATTCGGGAAGGCGGCATTCCTGATGGCACAGATACATCGAATCTACCGGCCCCTTCGCGAATGAATTCGCTCCCACGGGATTGCGCACGACTCGGCCTCATGAAGAGCCTGTGGGACCGAATTCATTCGAGGAGGCGGCATTCCTGACGGCACACATACATCGAATGTACCGGCCTCTTCGCGAATGAATTCGCTCCCACAGATTTGTGTTCGCGGGCCAACATAGAATCTCCCACGGGGAATTGAGCCAAGAGGCTTGCCATGAAATCTCCAAGAGATTCTGCGCAGCCTGTTGAGATATTTCGCTACCCCGAAACCCCGGCCGCAGTTACCAGACTTCCCACTTGAACCCGCATTTCGCACCAAAAAAGATCGCTAACTAAGCGGGCGCCCTGTCCTGGACCAGAACCCAGGGTGCCACCACAACGGCCCAGAGCACCGGATCACGCTCCACAAGCTCTAGCGCCTTGGCTTCAGCCACCTTGCCGACTTCACCACTGGCAAGCCATGCACTGACTTTATCCGCTTCGTTCTGCGCAACCGCCTGTGCCACCTCGATCAAATCCAGCGTCGGCTCGACCCACAACAGGGCACCTCGCGCAAAGAACGGCTGAAGCTCGGTCCAGGTAATTGATGCCGTTTCGCCGAGCAGTTTGGCATAGAGGGTGCTTGGTTCTTCGCTCATGGGTTTCACCGAAAAGAAAATCGACGCGAATGATAGCGCCGAGTCCGCTCAAGACAAACCCAGATACAAGTAATTGATTGCAGGGAAGATCAGGAAAACCAGGGGTTTAGAGGTCGATTGGACAGGTCGAACCGCATGATTCTGTATCTTTCTTACGATTAAGCGACATTGATCGTTTTTGCCCCCTGCGGCTAGCTATTCAAGCCATTGACCGGCGCTCTAAACTGTTCCGGTACAGTTTGCCGGGGGGCTGATCGGTGTTTAAAATCCGGTCCCGCTGCCTAGGCATCAGGATTATAAAAATTAAAACACAAGAGTGGAGCATCATGACTAAGGGTACCAAGAAGCTTTCCAGGCTGTTTGCCGCATTGGTTATGGCGGGGGTTGCCAGCCATTCGTTCGCAGCAGACACCATCAAGATCGGCATCGCAGGTCCAAAGACCGGCGCAGTTGCCCAGTACGGCGACATGCAGTTCAGCGGCGCAAAAATGGCCATTGAGCAGATCAACGCCAAAGGCGGCGTCGATGGCAAGAAACTCGAAGTCGTTGAATACGATGATGCCTGCGATCCGAAACAAGCGGTCGCGGTAGCCAACAAAGTCGTCAACGACGGCGTCAAGTTCGTGGTCGGCCACCTGTGCTCCAGCTCCACCCAACCGGCTTCGGACATCTACGAAGACGAAGGCATCATCATGGTGACTCCGGCTGCAACCAGCCCGGAAATCACTGCACGTGGCTACAAGCTGATCTTCCGCACCATTGGTCTGGACAGTGCGCAAGGCCCGGCGGCTGGCAACTACATCGCCAAACAGGTCAAACCTAAAACCGTCGCCGTCATCCACGACAAGCAACAGTACGGTGAAGGCATCGCCACTGCCGTCAAGCAGACGCTGGAAAAAGACGGCGTAAAAGTCGCGCTGTTCGAAGGCATCAACGCTGGCGACAAAGACTTCTCGTCGCTGATCGCGAAGATGAAACAAGCCAACGTCGATTTCGTTTACTACGGCGGCTACCACCCGGAACTGGGCCTGATCCTGCGTCAAGCTCAGGAAAAAGGTCTGAAAGCCGGTTTCATGGGTCCGGAAGGCGTGGGTAACGCGTCGATCTCGCAGATCGCTCAGGATGCGTCCGAAGGCCTGCTGGTCACCTTGCCTGCTTCGTTCGACCAGGACCCGGCCAACAAGGCTCTGGTTGAAGCGTTCAAAGCCAAGAAAGAAGACCCAAGCGGTCCGTTCGTGTTCCCGGCTTACGCGGCGGTTCAGGTCATCGCTGATGGCATCACCGCTGCGAAAAGCGAAGACACTGACAAAGTGGCCAAAGCTATCCACGCTGGCACCTTCAAGACGCCAACCGGCGACCTGTCGTTCGATGACAAGGGTGACCTGAAAGACTTCAAATTCGTGGTCTACACCTGGCACAAAGACGGCACCAAAACTGAAGCGCCTGTGAAGTAAGCATTCGCCATAAGTTGAACCCAGAGCCCACTGCAACCGCAGTGGGCTTTGTTTTACGAGCGCAGGCGATCCACAAGACCACCTGTCGCTGACCATCTTGAAACCGTCACCAGTGATTCACTGGGCTTGTATCCAACGTGGACACATACCACGACGTGCAAGCGGCCAAGACTTCACCAGTGAAACATAGAGCAGGTTTTTAGGAGCACGCTGTAATGCCCGAGATAGATATCTATCACTTCTTCCAACAGCTGGTTAATGGTCTGACCATTGGCAGCACTTATGCCTTGATCGCCATCGGTTACACGATGGTCTACGGCATCATCGGCATGATCAACTTCGCCCACGGCGAGGTGTACATGATCGGTTCCTACGTCGCCTTCATCGCCATCGCCGGTTTGACCATGATGGGTATCGACAGCCTGCCGCTGGTTATCACTGCAGCGTTTGTCGCGAGTATCGTCGTCACCAGCGCCTACGGTTATTCCATCGAACGCGTGGCCTATCGACCGCTGCGTGGCAGTAACCGTCTGATCCCGCTGATCTCTGCCATTGGTATGTCGATCTTTCTGCAGAACTCGGTTCTGCTGTCTCAGGACTCAAAAGATAAATCGATCCCCAACCTGATTCCCGGCAACTTCGTGTTTGGCTCGGCCAGCACCCATGAAGTCGTGATTTCCTATATGCAGGTGCTGATCTTCGTCGTGACACTGATCGCGATGCTCGGCCTGACATGGTTCATCTCCCGCTCGCGTCTGGGTCGCGCCTGCCGCGCCTGTGCGGAAGACATCAAGATGGCCAACCTGTTGGGTATCAACACCAACAACATCATCGCTCTGACCTTCGTCATCGGTGCAGCACTGGCGGCGGTCGCTGCCGTATTGCTGAGCATGCAGTACGGCGTGATCAACCCCAACGCGGGCTTCCTGGTCGGCATCAAAGCCTTCACCGCAGCGGTACTGGGCGGTATCGGCAGTATCCCGGGCGCGATGCTCGGTGGTCTGGTGCTCGGCGTGGCAGAAGCGTTTGGTGCCGATATCTTCGGCGACCAATACAAGGATGTGGTGGCGTTCGGTCTTCTCGTATTGGTGCTGTTGTTCCGGCCGACCGGCCTGCTCGGCCGTCCGGAGGTTGAAAAAGTATGACCAAAAATCTCAAATCGGCGTTTTTCAGCGCCTTGCTGGTGCTGGCCGTGGCCTACCCGGTTTTCGGACTGAAGCTGGAAATCGTCGGCGTCAAACTGGCCGTCATTGGTGCCAGTACCACCACCGTGAGCGTGATTATTGCCGGCGCCATCGCGATGTTCCTGCGCGTGCTGTTCAATGAGCAGATCACTGCGGCATGGCGCTCCTCACCGAATATGCCACTGGTGCCAGCCAAGGCCAGCAACTTCCTGAGCCTGCCCTCCACCCAGCGCTGGATCATTCTCGGCCTGGTAATGGTCGCATTGGTCTGGCCGTTCTTCGGCTCCCGAGGCGCGGTGGATATCGCCACGCTGATCCTGATCTACGTGATGCTCGGCCTGGGCCTGAACATCGTGGTCGGTCTGGCCGGTCTGCTGGATCTGGGCTACGTCGGCTTCTATGCCGTGGGTGCTTACAGCTACGCCCTGCTCTCCCACTACTTCGGCCTGGGTTTCTGGATCTGCCTGCCGATTGCGGGAATGATGGCGGCGCTGTTCGGCTTCCTGCTGGGCTTCCCGGTATTGCGTCTGCGCGGCGACTATCTGGCCATCGTGACCCTGGGCTTCGGCGAAATCATCCGCCTGCTGCTGCGCAACATGACCGACCTCACCGGCGGCCCGAACGGCATCAGCAACATCGAGAAACCGACCCTGTTCGGCCTGTCGTTCGAGCGTAAAGCGGCTGAAGGCATGCAGACCTTCCACGAGTATTTCGGGCTGCCGTACAACTCGATCAACAAAGTAATCTTCCTGTATCTGGTTGCTCTGCTGCTGGCACTGGCTGCGCTGTTCGTCATCAACCGTCTGCTGCGCATGCCTATCGGTCGTGCCTGGGAAGCGTTGCGTGAAGACGAAATCGCCTGCCGTGCGCTGGGCCTGAATCCGACCATCATCAAGTTGTCGGCCTTCACCCTGGGTGCAGCATTTGCCGGTTTCGCAGGCAGCTTCTTCGCCGCTCGCCAAGGCCTGATCACGCCGGAGTCGTTCACCTTCATCGAGTCGGCGATCATTCTCGCCATCGTCGTATTGGGTGGCATGGGCTCGCAACTGGGCGTCATCCTCGCGGCCATCGTCATGATCCTGCTGCCTGAACTGATGCGTGAGTTCAGCGAATACCGCATGTTGATGTTCGGCGCCATGATGGTGCTGATGATGATCTGGCGTCCTCAAGGTCTGCTGCCCATGCAACGTCCACACATGGAGCTGCGCAAATGAGCCGCCCAATCCTCGAAGTCAGCGGCCTGAGCATGCGCTTTGGCGGTCTGCTGGCGGTCAACGGTGTAGGCCTGACCGTCAATGAGAAACAAGTCGTGTCGATGATCGGCCCTAACGGTGCTGGCAAGACCACGGTATTCAACTGCCTGACCGGTTTCTACAAGCCAACCGCAGGCACCATTCTGCTCGACGGCGAGCCGATTCAAGGTCTGGCCGGTCATCAGATCGCCCGCAAAGGCGTGGTGCGGACTTTCCAGAACGTGCGCCTGTTCAAGGAAATGACGGCACTGGAAAACCTGCTGGTTGCACAGCACCGTCACCTGAATACCAATTTCCTGTCCGGCCTGTTCCGCACTCCGGCGTTCCGTCGCAGTGAGCAGGAGGCCATGGAATATGCTGCTCACTGGCTGGAAGCGGTCAACCTCAAGGAGTTCGCCAACCGTACGGCGGGCACCCTCGCCTATGGTCAGCAACGCCGTCTGGAAATCGCTCGCTGCATGATGACCCGTCCGCGCATCCTGATGCTCGACGAGCCTGCTGCTGGTCTGAATCCGAAGGAAACCGAAGACCTCAAGGCTTTGATCGGCGTACTGCGTAACGATCACAACGCGACTGTTCTGTTGATCGAACACGACATGAAGCTGGTGATGAGCATTTCCGACCACATTGTGGTGATCAATCAGGGCACACCGCTGGCTGACGGTACGCCGGCACAGATTCGCGACAATCCTGAAGTGATCAAAGCCTACCTGGGGGAAGCGTAAATGCTGCAATTCGAAAACGTTTCCACCTTCTACGGCAAAATCCAGGCCTTGCACGACGTCAATGTAGACGTGCGCCAGGGCGAGATCGTGACGCTCATCGGTGCCAACGGTGCGGGTAAATCCACGCTGCTGATGACCTTGTGCGGTTCGCCCCGCGCCCACAGCGGCAGCATCCGTTACATGGGTGAAGAACTGGTCGGTCTGGAATCATCGGTGATCATGCGTAAAAGCATCGCCGTGGTCCCGGAAGGTCGTCGCGTGTTTGCGCGTCTGACCGTGGAAGAGAATCTCGCCATGGGCGGCTTCTTCACAGAAAAGGACGACTATCAGGAGCAGATGGACAAAGTCCTGCACCTGTTCCCGCGCCTGAAAGAACGCTTCAACCAACGCGGCGGCACCATGTCCGGCGGCGAACAGCAAATGCTCGCGATCGGCCGTGCGCTGATGAGCAAGCCCAAGCTGCTGTTGCTGGACGAGCCCTCACTGGGTTTGGCGCCGATCATCATTCAGCAGATTTTCGAGATCGTCGAACAACTGCGTCGTGATGGCGTGACGGTGTTTCTGGTCGAGCAAAACGCCAACCAGGCCTTGAAGATCGCCGACCGGGCCTATGTGCTGGAAAACGGTCGTGTGGTGATGCAAGGCACCGGTGAAGAACTGCTGGTAGACCCGAAAGTGCGTGATGCCTATTTGGGTGGTTGATGATTCGCTGCAATAAGAAAACGGCCTTCGGGCCGTTTTTTATTACAGTGACGTATCACATTTAACGCTGGACCTGTGCAGGCTGTGTGGGAGCGAATTTATTCGCGAAGGCGGTATTTCAGTCAATACATCTGCTGCGTATGTACCGGCCCCTTCGCGAATAAATTCGCTCCCACACAGTCTGCACAGGAATTGGTTCGACATAGAATATCCCAGGGGCCTGCCTTCGGATTCAGGCGGCAGCCTGCTTCAGGTATCACTTACCCCCAACCGCTCAAGCGCCGCACTGCTGCGCTGAAACCAGCTCAACAGATAATCGGCCAACACCTGCATGCGCTTGGGTAATTCACCTTCATACGGGTGCACCAGAAATAGCGGCGAAGTACTGGTCTGATAATCGCGGAACAGCCAGTGCAAGCGACCGTCGTTGATCTCGGCATGCACCATGTACGACGGCAATCGGGCGATCCCGGCACCCACCAGTGCCGCCTTCTTCAATAAACCGTAATGGTTACTGGCGAACGTACCGTTGACCTGAACCCGAGTCAGCTCATGGTTCTGGTGATAGAGCCACTCGTTGCGACCGCTGTAATGACTGTTTAGCAGACAGCTATGGGCAATCAGCTCGTGAGGGCTATTTGGCTGTCCATGAAGTTGTAAATAAGCACTGCTGGCACACGTCAGCTCCTGCATGGCAAGCAATGGCTTGGCGACGAGGCGTTCATCACTGGCCACATGGGAGCGAATAGCCAGATCGAAGCCATCCCGGCGTAGGTCACGAAAGGCGTTATTGAGTTCCAGCTCTACTTTCACTTGTGGGTACTGCGCAGAAAACTCCATGAGCAAGCCTTCAAAAAACGTCTCCCCCAAAGACACCGGGGCCGTGACACGTACCTGACCCACCATGTCATCGCGCATCAGCTCAACGATATTGCGCGCCCGCTCCATGCTGGCCAACAACTGCTGCCCTTGCGGCAACAACGCTGCGCCAGCAGAAGTGAGGCTGAGGCTGCGGGTGCTTCGGTGCAGCAGCATCACGCCATAAGCCTGCTCCATCTGGCTGATCCGCTTGGACAGGTAACCTTTGCTGCAACCCAGACGGGCCGCAGCAGCCGTGAAACTTCCTGCGTCGATCAGTACCGCAAAGGCTGCCAGGTCATCAATTTCGCTCACTGTTATTGTTTCCCTATGAGAACCAAAGGTTGCCTATTAGCACGCTTATCGACGGCAAATAGCGACCCTACACTGTCCCTCGACATCCATGAATGAATCTTCGGAGCGACAGCATGAAAATTTTATTGATTGGTGCAAGTGGCACCATTGGCTCGGCCATCGCCCAGGAACTGGCACAACGTCACGAGATCGTCCGCGCAGGCCGCAACAGTGGAGAAGAGCAGGTGGATATTAGTGACAGCGCTTCAATCCGAAAACTGTTCGAACGGATAGGCCGATTCGATGCTGTGGTCTGCGCCGCTGGCAATGTGAAGTTCGCGCCGCTGGCCGAAATGACTGAAAGCGACTTCGCCCTTGGCTTGCAGGACAAATTGATGGGCCAGGTCAACCTGCTGCTGATCGGTCGGGAGTTCGCCAACGACGGCGCGTCGTTCACGTTCACTACCGGGGTACTCAGTCACGATCCGATCCGTTCGGGCAGTTCGGCCAGTCTGGTCAATGGTGCCATCGACGCCTTTGTCCGGGCAGCGGCCATAGAGTTGCCACGCGGTATGCGGGTCAACTCGGTCAGCCCTAATGTTCTGGTTGAAGCCATGGACAGCTATGCGCCTTATTTCCGGGGTTTCAAACCGGTGCCCGCAACCGATGTAGCGCTGGCTTACGCAAAAAGTGTCGAGGGCCTGCAGACCGGTCAGACGTATCACGTTGGTTAATGCCTCTTGTGATGGGGCCGCAGGCTGAGTAACGTGGCGGCACATGTCTGGAGACCACTCAATGTTTGCTGTTCGTTCCGCTCTGCTCGTCGCGCTGTTGCCACTGTTCGCTGGCTGCCAGATGCTTGCCTCTCACTCCGGTTCAGACCCCGTCTCGAAGGCTGGCTGGATTCGCATGCAGGGCAATCTGACCGGCGATAGCGGCAAGCTGATGTTCCAGCCGTGTAATGAGCAGCGTCGTTACGTGGTCAAGGACGGCGGCAATACTGGCATCCTGCAGGAAGCGACTTCCCTGGCGGACAGCTCCGGCAAGGTCTTCGCCGACCTGCGCGGTGTGTTCGTCGCCAGTAAAGCGGTCGACAGCGATGGCCAGCTGGACCTGCGTCAGGTGTACCGCGTCGAACGCGCAGGTCAGGCCTGTGAGGACCCCAATTTCAAGCGTCTGACGTTGCACGTCAACGGTAACAAACCGGCGTGGAACGTTAACGTCAGTGGCAAAGGCATGGTTATTGAGCGTCAGGGCAAAGACTCTATTGCCGTGCCGTATGTGGAAGAGCAACTGCCAGATGGGCGGTTCAGCGTCAGCAGTGAGGCCAACGGCAACAAGATGGAGCTCTGGGTTGCGCCACAGCGTTGCGTTGATAGCGTGGATGGCTCGGTGCAGCATTTGACTGCCGAGTTGCGGATCAACGGCGAGACCGCGCGGGGTTGCGGGTATTACGGCGGGTCGCGGGATGATTGATCTGGGTTGAGATCGGCGTCATCTTTATCGTGGCATTTAGTGGTTTTGGGTACATATCCGTTTTTGGGGTAATGGCTGGTATTGGTTGCGCTTTTACAGCGCGTCACTTTTGAACAGCGCAAAAGTAACCAAAACGCTCTTGCCCCTCCACTCGGCACCTCGCTGTCGCTCGGTGTACCCGCCCGCAGATCCTGAACCGTGGGCCGCCGCAACGGGCCATCCATGGCCCAATGCGGCTAACCCGGCATCCTTGCCGGGTTGCCCACGCTTCAGAATCTGCGTTCGGCCAGCGTGGTTTAACGGGGCGCCCCAGATCAAAATCAAAAGCGCGGCGGCCTGACAGCCGACCTGGTTGTTTGAGCTTTCCGGTCTTCTGTAGGAGCTGCGGGAGGCTGCGAAGCGGTGTGTCAGATGTCGAATGCGTTGGTTGTGGTGACGTCTCGCGAACAAGTTCGCTCCTACCGGTCAGATGTGAAACCGCTGCTTGTGATCTGCTTTTGATTTTGATCTTAGGCGCCCCGTTAAACCACGCCGGCCGGAATTCGATATTGCTGCGTGGGGCAAACCGGCAGGGATGCCGGTTTAGCCGCCTCAGGCCATGGATGGCCGGTGGCGGCGGCCCCACGCAGCAATGTCGGATTCCGGGTATGCCGAGCCTAGGCGAGGCACCTAGTGGTGGGGCAAGAGCGTTTTGCTTACTTTTGCGCTCAAAAGTGAGGCGCCGTAAGGGCGCAACCAATATTAGCCGTTACCCAGCAACGGATATGTACGCAAAAATCACGGCATAAATGTGTTCGCCCCCCTAATAGCGTAACCATCAAACTCAAGACAACCCACCACCCCGCCTCCCCCAATGTGTCTTATAATCCCCGGTTCTTGTAGCGCTGTCGGGCTGATCCTGCGGCCCGGAAACTGGATCTTTTCATGTTACGAATCACCGAACTCAAGCTGCCGATCGACCACCCGGACGAAGACCTGCGTCCCGCCCTCCTGCAGCGCTTGGGCATCGCCAGCGATGAACTGCTGGAATTCACCCTGTTCAAGCGCAGCTACGATGCGCGCAAAAAATCTTCCGAGCTGTGCTTCATCTACACCATCGATTTCGAAGTGCGTGATGAAGCCGCCCTGCTGTTGCTTCATGCCGATGATCGTCATCTCAACCCCGCGCCAGACGTCAGCTATAAAGTCGTTGGCCATGCGCCAGAAGGACTGACCGAACGCCCAGTGGTCGTCGGCTTCGGCCCCTGCGGGATTTTCGCGGGGCTGCTGCTGGCACAGATGGGCTTCAAACCGATCATCCTTGAGCGCGGCAAGGAAGTCCGTCAGCGCACCAAAGACACCTGGGGCCTGTGGCGCAAGAACGTGCTGAACCCCGAGTCCAACGTGCAGTTTGGCGAAGGCGGCGCCGGGACCTTCTCCGACGGCAAGCTCTACAGCCAGATCAAGGACCCGAAATTTCACGGTCGCAAGGTCCTGCACGAGTTCGTCAAAGCTGGCGCACCAGAGGAAATCCTCTACGTCAGCAAACCCCACATCGGTACGTTCCGGCTGACTGGCGTCGTGGAAAACATGCGTCACCAGATCGAAGCGCTGGGCGGTGAAGTGCGCTTCGAGCAACGCGTGACCGACGTGCTGATCGACAACGGCCAACTGCAGGGTGTGGTGCTCGACGGTGGCGAGCGTATCGACTCCCGGCACGTGATCATGGCCTTGGGGCACAGCGCTCGTGACACATTCAGGATGCTGCACAGCCGTGGCGTTTACATGGAAGCCAAGCCGTTTTCCGTGGGCTTTCGTATTGAACACCCACAATCGCTGATCGACCGTGCTCGCCTGGGCAAGTACGCCGGGCATCCAAAACTGGGAGCGGCCGATTACAAGCTGGTGCACCACGCCAAAAACGGTCGTTCGGTGTACAGCTTCTGCATGTGCCCGGGCGGTACGGTGGTGGCCGCGACGTCTGAACCCAATCGCGTCGTCACCAACGGCATGAGCCAGTACTCACGTAACGAACGCAATGCCAACTCAGGCATCGTGGTCGGTATTACCCCCGAAGATTATCCGGGCAGCCCACTGGCGGGCATCGAACTGCAAGAGCGTCTTGAATCCCACGCCTATGTGCTGGGCGGAAGCACTTATGAAGCGCCTGCGCAGTTGGTTGGTGATTTCATTGCAGGCAAAACATCGCAGGCACTCGGTAGCGTAGAGCCATCCTACAAGCCGGGCGTCAAGCTGGTGGACCTGGCAGACGCCCTGCCCGCTTATGCCATCGAAGCCATTCGTGAAGCACTGCCAGCGTTCGATAAGCAGATCAAAGGTTTCGCCCTGCATGACGCCGTGCTGACCGGGATCGAAACCCGTACTTCTGCGCCATTGCGTATCACCCGAAACGAAAGTATGCAAAGCCTGAACGTCAAAGGCCTGTTTCCGGCCGGTGAAGGTGCAGGTTACGCCGGAGGCATCTTGTCAGCCGGGGTTGATGGCATTCGAATCGCTGAGGCTTTAGCAAGAAGCATCTTGGGTATCGAAGTCTGATCCAAGTGAGATTTCAGAAGATTCCCACACCACAAAAAGAATCTTCCTACCACTAAAAACGCACTAACTGACAGACTTGGAAACACTCTAAACCGGTCATTCCGCTTAGAACAAAAACGAATATAACTTTTGTTTTAACGACGGGAAGTCCGGGTTAGGGTGTCGCTCCTTTTTGTTGGATGGGAGCGCAAACCTTGCCTCTGCGTATTACTGTCACTCGTTTTTTCCAGCTTGAAGCGGCGGGTGGTCTGTTATTGATCGCCGCCGCTGCGTTGGCGCTGCTCATCAATAACTCGCCGCTGTCGTGGATGTATAACGCGTTCCTCGACACCCCCGTTGTGGCGCAGATCGGCGCTGTAAAAATCGCCAAGCCGCTATTGCTGTGGATCAATGACGGGATGATGGCGCTGTTCTTTCTGCTGATAGGCCTGGAGGTTAAACGGGAAGTTCTGGAGGGCCATCTTTCACGCCCCTCGCTGATCATTCTTCCGGGCACGGCGGCCATTGGCGGTATGGTGATTCCGGCGCTGGTGTTCTGGGCGCTGAACAAAGGCGATGCGGCGGCGATGAATGGCTGGGCGATTCCCATGGCCACCGACATTGCTTTCGCGCTGGGCGTGCTGGCGTTGCTGGGCAAGCGAGTCCCGGTGTCGCTCAAGCTGTTTCTGATGACGCTGGCGATCATCGATGACCTCGGCGCGATCATCGTCATCGCGCTGTTCTATTCAGGCGAACTGTCGAACCTGTCGCTGATCCTGGCGGGCTCTTCGATCGTGGCGTTGATTGCGATGAACAGGTTAGGCGTACGTAAGCTGGGCCCTTATCTGCTGATCGGTCTGCTGCTCTGGGTCTGCGTACTCAAAAGCGGTGTGCATGCGACGCTCGCGGGCGTGGTGTTGGCGTTCTGTATTCCTTTACGCACAGCTGACCATGACTCATCACCACTGCTGACCCTGGAACACGCGCTGCATCCCTGGGTGGCTTACGGCATTCTGCCGCTATTCGCCTTTGCCAACGCGGGTGTATCACTGAGTGGCGTCACACTGGAAAGCTTCACCCATCACGTGCCGATGGGCATCGCGGCTGGCTTGCTGCTGGGCAAGACTGTTGGCGTGTTTGGTCTCACCTGGCTTGCGATCAGGATCGGTATCGCCAAACTCCCCGGCGGAGCCAACTGGGGTCAGGTGCTGGGTGTCTCGATTCTCTGCGGGATTGGTTTCACCATGAGCCTGTTCGTCGGCTCGCTGGCGTATGTGCCAGGCAGTAGCGAATACGCGGGCGTGGATCGCATGGGGATTCTGACCGGTTCGATACTCGCGGCCTTTATCGGTTATGCCGTCATGGCAGTCAGCAGTCGGAAAAATCCAGTCCGTTGAATTGAAATTAATCTTTTGTAGGAGCTGCCGAAGGCTGCGATAGCGGTATGTCAGGATGAATGCATCGCAGCCTTCGGCAGCTCCTACAGGGAAAGCATTTGCTGCGCGACACAGGAAACAGCGTGATGCCAAAGTCACCAACGATCACCCACAAAAAACCCGATCACCAGGATCGGGTTTTTATGTTTCAAGACGCTACTGAAACGGTGCAGTCACTCAATGAGAGACGCGGCTGGTACCGTTGACGGTCATGATGCGAACGCGCTCGCCCACCCGGAAAATCTCGTTTTCCTGAACTTGCTGCACGTAAGCACGCATAGAGCCATCGTCTTCACGCACAGTGATTTCAACGCCCTGGGTACGGGTCAGACCTTCTTCAGTGGCAGAACCCAGCAAGCCACCCGCTACCGCACCGATAACGGCCATGACGATGCTGCCACGGCCACCACCGATGGCACTGCCGCCGACGCCACCGACGACCGCGCCAGCACCCGCGCCGATTGGCGTCTTGCTGCCTTCGATCTTGACCGGACGCAGAGATTCGATGGTGCCCAGGCGAACGGTCTGCACTGTCCGCGCTTCGTCACGGGAATAAGAGTCGCCAGTCAGGTTCGACATGCACCCAGTGAGGGTCATGGCCAAAGCAGTGAACGTGGCAACCAGCAGAACAGACTTACGCATAAAGGTATCTCCAGAGGAACATGCAGCCATTAGACTCTGCGCTGTGAGCGCTGTCACGTGCCGCGCCTCGTTAATTTATTTTCATTCAGGCGGTATACAGCACCGGCTGCCATAACTCTAGGACGAGTTGGCCGCTGAATAATTCAAACAAACCGATGGGTTAACAGGCGGCTAAGGAGCCAGACGCTCGCGTGTCCACTGTGTGTCCACAAGGCGATAATTCAGACGGTCGTGCAGACGACTAGGGCGGCCTTGCCAGAACTCGATGCGCTCAGGCAGCAGACGGTAACCACCCCAGTGCTCAGGGCAATGCGGCTGGATGTCCATGAAGCGTTGCTCGGTGGCTTTAATCATCCCTTCAAGCTCGGAGCGATCGGCGATAACCCGACTTTGAGGTGAAGCCCAGGCCCCAAGACGGCTACCCAAAGGACGCACCTGAAAATAGGCGTCGGACTCTTCGGGAGTGACTTTCACCACTTGCCCCTCAATCCGTACCTGACGCTCCAGCGTCGGCCAGAAGAACGTCATCGCCGCAAACGGACGTGCTGCCAGTTGCTGCCCTTTAGCGCTGTCGTAGTTGGTGAAGAACGTGAAGCCTTCAGCGTCCAGGCCCTTGAGCAACAGAATGCGGCAATGTGGACGGCCTTGATCATCAACCGTCGCCAGCGTCATCGCATTGGCCTCAACAGGTGCCTGCTCGGTTTTGACCGCCTCGGCAAACCATTGATGAAAAAGCGCGAACGGCTCATCGGGCGCCTGCGCTTCAGTCAAACCATCGCGGGCATAGTCACGGCGCATGTCGGCCAGAGACTGGGTCATGACGTCTTTCCTTGATTGAAAAACAACGTCGCAGACTCGCGCATTCAGGCGCGAGTCTGCGAGTGTTTTAGTTGCTGGCCTGATCGGTAGCCGCAGGTTTCTTCTTCACTGCGGCCTTGGCAGGAGCAGCCTTGGCGGGCGTCGCCTTTTTCGCCGGAGCGGCTTTCTTGGCAGCAGGCTTGCTCGCAGCAGCTTTCTTGGCCGGTGCTGCTTTGGCTGGCGCAGGAGCAACGGCTGGCGCTGGTTTGACGTCTTGAGCAGCAACCATGGTCGGCGCTGGCGGCAAGGCGTATTTGCTCATCAGCGCGAGCATGGTGTTTTCCGGCGTCATGACGATTTCCACACGACGGTTCAGCTTGCGACCTTCAGCGCTGTCATTGGCTGCACGGGGCATGACGGCGCCCATGCCACGCAGGCTCAGGCGATTACGCTCCAGACCACTGAGGCGGAAAATAGCCGCAACCGACTGGGCGCGTTCCTGGCTGATTTTCTGATTCGCCGGGGCTGCGCCGGTGGTGTCCGCGTGACCCAATACCAGAACAGCGGTTTTCGGATCAGCTTCAACCAGTTTGGCCAGACGCGTGATCGGGCCCAGTGTCACTGGCAGCAACATGGCCGGACGATCAGGGTTGAACGAGCTGTCTACAGGGGCAGTGATCACCAGAACATCTTCACGACGCTCAAGTTCGAACGGGCTGTCCTTGATGGCCAGGCGCAGGCGTGGCTCGTAGTCATCCAGCCAGGCCTGAGTCACTTTAGGATCAACCTTGGGCACTGCCTTGGCTTCTTCTTTCTTGTCGCCGCCGAACGGCCACCACCACTTGCTATCGGTTTCACTCTTGGCAATCAGCGGCGGCACGCTCTTGTCCGCTGGTTTGGCGGCGGGTGCTGCAGCCACTTCAGCTTTTGGCTCGGCACTGTCACTGGATGCGAACGGCCAGTACCAATGAGTGCCGCTCTCGGCCTTGGCTACTGGAGCAGCAGGCTTGGCAGCAGCAGTCGGAGCAGCGGCAGGAGCTTTTTCCGGGGATTTGACAGGTGCTGCGTCGGCAACCTTGTCAGAGCCGAACGACCACCAGCTGTTGCCAGCGTCAGCGGAATCATTTTTTGGCGTTTGCGCACAGCCGGTTACGGCGAGGCAAAGGGCGATTGCGAGGCTTTTATTGGATGACATGGATGACCCACAAAAAGTAGTAAACAGACAATGAACTTGGCAGTGCCCATATAACACGCATAAACGGGCAGTTGGAAAAGGAAACCGTCGCACGGTTCCTGTTCGGGGGTATTAACTGACAGTCGGTATTAAACAAGCACTTATGACGACAACTTAGCGCAAACACTCACCTAGCACCCGCACCAGATTCTGTGCTCGCGGATCCATCAATACATAGGGGCCGAGGGTGTTGGTGACGAAGCCGAATGCAACGTCGCGATCAGGGTCAGCAAAGCCGATCGACCCGCCAGCGCCAGGATGACCGAATGCTTTCGGGCCCAGACCGTAGGTAGCGTTTGGCACATCGGGTTGATCAAGCATGCAGCCCAGACCAAAGCGGGTCTGGGTCAACAGCGTTTTGTCCTGGCCTAGGCTGTGTTCGCGAGTCAGTTCGTTGAGCAGCTCAGGTTCCAGCAAGCTGCCATCCAGCAGACCGTTGTAGAACCCGGCCAGACTGCGGGCATTGCCGTGCCCATTGGCGGCTGGCTGCTGCATGCGCCGCCACTCGGGCTTGTTGGTGCTGGTCATGATCGACGGCGGGTTGGTAAACGCCCTTGCCGTCATCGAGTTGGGCTCGCGCATGGTGGTTTGCAGCAAGCGCTGGGCAGACTCATCACCTGCATTACCTTTGCTGCGAGCGATGTGCGCAACGCGATGAAATTCTTCATCAGGCAGGCCGACGTGGAAATCCAGCCCCAGCGGACGAGAAATGCGTGCAGCGATGGCCTCGCCGGGCCCGCGCCCGTCCGCGCGACGAAGCACTTCGCCCACCAGCCAACCGTAAGTGATCGCGGCATAGCCATGGCCTTGTCCGGGCGTCCACCAAGGCTCTTCTGCGGCCAGCGCTTCGGTCATAGTGGTCCAGTCATAAAGTGCTTCAGCAGGGAGCATTTCGCGCAGAGCAGGAAGACCGGCCTGATGACACAACAATTGGCGCAGAGTAATTGCGCCCTTACCTGCCTCTGCAAATTCAGGCCACAGGCGGGCGACAGGCTCGTCGAGCTTCAGTTTGCCTTCATCGACCAGTTGCAGTGCAGTGACCGCGGCGAAGGGTTTGGTGCAGGAAAACAGGTTGGCGATGGTATCGGTGTGCCAGGCCTCGGCACCGTCCTTGTCGGCCGTGCCAGCCCAGACGTCAATGACGGTTTCACCGCCAATTTGAATGCACAGCGCTGCGCCGCGCTCCTGGGTATCGTCGAAGAGCGCCGCAAACGCGTCGCGCACTGCCTCGAACTTAAGCTCGAAATGACCCTGAATCTGCACCCGCTGGCTCCCGGATTGGCTGATGAAAAAAGTGGCGTGCATTGTTTCAGCGATTGAGGAGTTTGTGAACAGACGCGGATCACCACCCAAGGACTTGATGGCCCCTGACCGGTAGGAGCGAACTTGTTCGCGAAGCGTTGGCACAAACGACAAACAGGCAGCGCCTGCCAAACAGCATCGCGAACAAGTTCGCTCCTACCAGGGCTTGCATCCTTCAGGAAATTTCGCGCCTGAACGGCGGCAGAGCATTCAGGATCGCCTTGCCGTAACGCTGGGTTACCACTCGCCGATCCAGCAGCGTGATGGTTCCGCGGTCCTCCTCGGTACGCAGCAAACGACCGCAGGCCTGGACCAGCCGTAATGAAGCATCCGGCACGGCAATTTCCATGAACGGGTTGCCACCCCTCGCCTCGATCCACTCGGCCAGAGCCGCCTCGACAGGATCGTCCGGCACGGCAAAAGGAATCTTGGCAATCACCACGTGCTCGCAATACGCGCCCGGCAAGTCGACACCTTCGGCAAAGCTTGCCAGCCCGAACAGCACGCTGGAATCACCACCATCGACCCGGGCCTTGTGTTTGTTGAGCGTCTCCTGCTTAGACAGGTTGCCCTGGATGAACACCTGCTTGCGCCAGTCGCGCTCCAGCCCATCGAAAACGTCCTGCATCTGTTTACGCGATGAGAACAGCACCAGGGTGCCCCGCGAGCCTTCGACCAGCCCCGGCAACTCGCGAATGATCGCAGCGGTGTGCGCCACAGAATCACGTGGGTCGGCTTTCAGATCCGGCACGCGCAACACCCCGGCGTCGGCGTGATGAAACGGACTGGGCACGACCGCCGTCACAGCCACCTTGGGCAGACCGGCACGCATTCGGAAGCGGTCGAACTTGCCCAGGGCAGTCAGCGTCGCGGAGGTCACCAACGCGCCATAAGCAACGTTCCACAGATTGCGACGGAGCATCTCGGCCGCCAGGATCGGGCTGGCGTTGACTTCGATATCAAACAACGCACCGCTGTCTGCCAAAGTCAGCCAGCGCGCCATGGGCGGACTGTCTTCCGGGTCTTCAGCGGTGAAGGCCGTCCATAATTCCCAGTTGCCATGGGCCCGGGCCAGCAGGCTGCCAAATAGCGGATACCATTCTTCGGCCTGATGGCTGGCGATACCGATATTCACTTCACCATCCATGCCTTCCTTGAGCAGGTCGGCCAGACGGGTAAACAGGTCATCAAGACGGGCAAAGCCTTTCTTCAACTCGATGCCCATTTCACGAATGTGTTCCGGCACCACGCCACCGATGAACCGATGACGCGGGCGCTCTCGCCCTTGCATGTCCTCACCGGCGCGGAAATCAGCCAGTTGCTCGCAAGCGCTGAACATGAATTGCTGCTGCGCTTTGATCTCCCGGGCCAGCTCCGGCACCTGCTCGATCAACTTGCCCAGATCGCCCGGCAGCGGATTTTGCGCCAGCAGCTTGGCGAGGTTCTTGGCAGTCTGCTCCAGCCAGTCAGCCGTGGAACGAAGCCGCGTGTAATGTGCGAAATGGCCGATCGCTTTGTCAGGCAAGTGGTGCCCTTCGTCGAACACATACAAAGTGTCACGTGGGTCGGGCAATACCGCACCGCCCCCCAAGGCCAGATCCGCCAGCACCATGTCGTGGTTCGTCACGATCACGTCGACTTTTCCCATACCCTCGCGAGCTTTATAGAAGGCGCATTGTTGAAAGTTCGGACAATGGCGATTTGTGCACTGGCTGTGATCAGTGGTCAGACGCGCCCAATCCTGATCTTCCAGCGCCTGCGGCCAGCTGTCCCTGTCGCCGTCCCATTTATTCCCGGCGAGCTTTTCGATCATGCTCGTGAACAGTTTCTGACTGGCCTCATCGACCTCGATCTTGAAGCCTTCTTCTTCGAAAAGCTGTGCAGTGGCGTTGGTCGCGTCGCCTTCCTGCAACAACATGTCGAGCTTGGACAGGCACATGTAGCGGCCACGCCCCTTGGCCAGCGAGAACGTAAAGTTCAGGCCGCTGTTGCGCATCAGGTCGGGCAGGTCCTTGTGGACGATCTGCTCTTGCAGCGCGACGGTCGCGGTGGCGATCACCAGACGCTTGCCCGCCAGCTTGGCGGTGGGGATTGCCGCGATGGCATAAGCGACAGTCTTGCCAGTACCGGTGCCCGCTTCAACCGCCACGACCGCGGGGTCGCTGGTGCGTCGGCCCTCTTCATCGGTATCGATATCGCCCAGTACTTTGGCGACCTCGGCGATCATCAAACGCTGGCCATAGCGCGGCTTGAGGCTCTTGGCTTCGAGGAAACGCGAGTAGGCGCCCTGAATCTGGGATTTGAGTTCGTTGCTGATCATGGGTTTTGTTGGCTCGGGCGCTACAGGCATCGGTAAAAATTAAAGCGTAAAACGCTGGATATATCTTCAGTAGTTCCAGCAGGCGGCTATCATACCCCGCAAATTCCATCCGCGCAGAACGGAGTACCTGATGACACCCTTTTCCCTCGTCTACACCCTGCATGTTTTGGCCGCGCTGGTCTGGGTTGGCGGCATGTTTTTCGCCTGGATGGTCCTGCGACCAGCGGTCGTCAGCGCATTACAGGGTCCGGCCCGCCTGAAATTGTGGCTGGAAGTGTTTCCGCGATTTTTTGTCTGGGTCTGGGCAGTCGTGGTGGTCTTGCCCATTACCGGGGTCGGCATGATCCAGCTGCAGTTCGTCAGCTTCGAGACCGCGCCGCGCTATGTGCAGGTGATGATGGGGTTATACGTGGTGATGACCGCGCTGTTCATCCGCATTCAGTCACTGCAACTGCCCGAACTGCGGCGTGCGGTTGAAGCCGAACAATGGGCTGAGGGTGCAGCGGCGCTGGGCCGGATTCGACGGTTGGTGGGTATCAACTTGCTGGTCGGCCTCGCGGTCGTGGCGATTGCAGCGGCCCGGCCTGGCTTCTGAATAAACTCCGGAACCTGTAGGAGCGCGCTTGCCCGCGATTCGGTCTGTCAGTCGGTGGATATATCGCCTGTGCTGACGCAATCGCGGGCAAGCGCGCTCCTACGGGTAACGAAGCATTCCAGATCAGATAGCTGTAGTTGGCTCCAACAAGGTCTAGCGGTTGTCGCGCGGGACGTTACAACCGCTGCAACGTCAACGCACCAGCAGGTCCAGCCGCACCCGGCTGACCCGCGTCACCGGCGCGTCCGGCCTTGCCGCCATCCGCCCGATACACGAAGCAACCTTTGGATGCGCCACCTTTACCCGGCTTGCCGCCGGCACCGGCCAAACCACCGGCTCCGCCCTGAACGTCCACCTTGATGCGCTCAACCGGAAAGTCCCGCGGCAGTTCAAGACGCACCTGCGCACCGGCCGCGCCGTCGTGGCCATTGCCGCCGTTATCGCCGTTGTAACCGCGTCCAGCGCTGCCCACTACACACCCCGGCGCTTGACCATTTGCTCCATCCAGGCCGACATATCCCGGCGAACCGGCACCGCCCCGGGCATCGACGAATAGTTCTTCGCCCTGCAAATGCTCGACGCGCAAGTTCAGGTTACGACCCGGTAATGGAGGCTTTTCATAAGTACCCGGTGCGCCGCGAGCAGTAATCTGGCTGCCCGTGCCCAGCTCACCCTGGCGGACCACCAGATTGAGCGCCTGGCTGCTGGGTACAATGGCGATGCGCGCTTCGTGGCCCAACACCAGTTGATCGACTTTCACCTCAGTCAGCCCGGACGGAATCAGCAAGGTGCCGTAATCCGCCACTTCCAGGCGCTCAAGTTGCAACACGCTGGTCTGGCTTGGCAGACGCATCAGTGAATGCGATTCGACAGTGGTGGTCTGAGCCATGGCCCAAGGGCTGCAAAAGGCAGCCAGCAAACAAAGCTTACGCATGAGCGGCCTCCTGGGCTTTTTTCGGGAGAGACTTAATGTGGAAGATGCCAAACAGAAGAATACGCAGCCGGTCGCGCCAGGGACGTGGACGTCCGCGCAAGCTGCCATTGAACAGCAACAGCTCAGCGACATGAATCAGCGCTAGAAGGCCGCCCGCAAGCTTGATCAGAGGATCAAACGGCGTCGGCAGCGCCACCATCAAACTGAACAAAACCACCAGCCAGAACGCTGCGGTCAACAGTTTCCCCAATCCCCAAAACACCTTCATTGCCAGAGCCTGTCCGTAATTGTCATGTCTGCAAACGCTTATCGTTGCGAGAAAATTCTGCGCGCACAGTAAACGCCTGCGAGGTGAAATATGCCAGCGCACGACCGAAATTTAATCTGACACGGGTATCGGCTGAATCGGCACTGGCCCGGCACGCATGCCGGGCCAGTGCTTGGAGGTGCTGCGTTAACGGTTGATCTGAATCTCGACACGACGGTTCAGGGAGCGACCACTGGCAGTCGAGTTGTCGGCAACCGGACGCGCTTCGCCGTCACCTTCAACAGAAACAAATGCACTGCGTGGAATCCCGGTACTTACCAGGTAGTCAGTCACCGACATGGCACGTTTCTGGGAGAGCTTCTGGTTGTAAGTGTCACTGCCGACACTGTCGGTGTGACCGCTGACACGCAGTTGTGCGCTGGGTGCTTCGCGTTTCAGACGGGTAGAGATGAGATCAAGCTTCGACTTGTCGGCAGCGGTCAGGCGCGCAGAGTCGAACTCGAACAGTACGTCATTGATGACAATGACCTCCTCCTTGACGACCACCACCTCTTCAACGACTACGGGTGGAGCTGGCGGCGCCAACGGGCAACCGGTCGCGTCTACGGCAACACCTTTTGGTGTATCCGGGCATTTGTCGACGCTGTTTTTCACGCCATCGCCGTCATCGTCGCCATCACCATGAACCCAGCAATACGCGCCAGCCATAATACCCACCGCGCCCCCCAGACCGGCTGATACGGCTGCGCTCTGAAATGCTCCCGCCGCCGCACCCGCCACGCCGCCGCCCAATGCGCAGAGTGGCCAGTCAGTCTTCTGCAGGCCCGCACAACCGGTTAAAACGCTGGTAACCAAAATCAGAGGTAATGCTGTCCGGATTATTCTCATTAGTTTTCTCCCAAGGTTCGGCCCAATCCGCCGCTCATGGAGTAAAGACAGCAAAGTGCCAGCCCGCCACTTTTAGCCTTGTTTTATTGGGGTTTCAGGCCTTCTGGAGCGATATACCTCTCGGTAGGAGCCAACTTGTTGGCGAGGCGGTGTATCAGTCCCACCGCCTCGCCAACAAGTTGGCTCCTACCGAGGCTATGTGAACTCCAGGGCTAGGCCCACGCCTCGCCACAGGCTAGTCTTGCAGGTCATAAAGAGGATTTCTGATGAGCGAAGGCTTTTCCACGCGCACACCGCAACAGGCTCTGGCCGCCCTGCTCGACCTGCAGGCTCCCAAACGTTTGCTGTTGATCGGCGCCGAAGCGTTCCCTGCGTTACAGGCATTTCAGGAAGCCCATCCCGACACTCGACTGGCCCACGCCAAACCGGGCGTTCTGCCGCCCGAACTGGCCGCGCAACGCTTTGACCTGGCCTTGGTGGTCGATTGCCTCGAACACATTACCAAGCGCGAGGGGCTGGAACTGCTCGGCGGCATCCGCAACCTGAACGCCAGCCGCATTGCCGTACTGGCTGACCTGCAAGCCTGCGGCTGGAAAGACACAGACTTCTATTCACTGGCGCTGCAGGCCAGTGAACGCTTCACCCGCGATGAACAGGTGCTGACGCTGTACACCTACGATCTACGCGAATACAAACAAGTACCCGATTGGCTCAACGCACGGTTCTGGGCCAATCCGGAAAACTTCGGCAAATACTGGTGGTGAGCTATGAATAGCGCGATTTGCCCCTGCGGAAGTGGGGATCTGCTGGCAGCCTGTTGCGGACCGTTCCACGCTGGCCAGCCTACGCCTTGCGCGGAAAAACTGATGCGTTCACGTTACAGCGCCTACGTGCTTGGCCTGATTGATTACCTGGTCGACACCACGCTGCCGGTGCAGAAAGCCGGGCTGGATCGCGAGTCGATCAGTCAGTGGAGCCTGCAAAGCACCTGGCTGGGTCTGGAAGTGGAAAGCTCGGAAGTATTCGGCGGTAAACCTGAACATGCTTTCGTCACCTTCACCGCCCGCTGGCATGACGGCAGCGGTGAACACAGCCACCGGGAACGTTCTTCTTTTGTACAGAATCAGGGCCGCTGGTATTTCATCGATCCCAACGCAGGGCTCAAGGCCGGGCGTAACGATGCATGCCCATGCGGCAGTGAACAGAAGTACAAAAAGTGCTGCGCCAGCTACGTGAGTTAAAAGGCTTTGCGCTTCACACGAGCTTCAAGTGTGAAGTGTCCGGAACAGGCCCGGCGTGCGTGTTCGGTAGCTGACCCAGCTCGCTTCCAGTCGGTGCGAGACTGAACTGCGAAAAATCCACGGATGGCGCAGGCGTTGCAGGCTTTTGATCCTGCAGGTCGCTGCCCACCTCGCACACTTCAAGATCAGGAGCATCGACGCCGACAAAGGCCGCCATGTACACATCTCTGGGAGTAACTTCTAGTCGGCCGGGCTGTGCAGATGGCCTGGCAACGGCATCTGTCTCAGCCTTTAGCGTTTGCATTTCCAGAACTTCGACCAGCGCCCCGGCACGCTCCAGGGTCGAGCGATACTTTTCGGCAGCCTCACTGTCGAGATTGTTTTTCAGCACCAGTCGACGCCCACTGAACAGCAACTCCAGCCGTTGTGCGTCGCTTTGAAACAACTTGCCGAGGTTGGCCTGGACCTTGTCCAATTGGGCACCAGGGACCAATTGGCCACTGAATATAATTTCATACAGATTCATTGGTCATACTCTGGGTGCACGTGCGAGAAGTATGCCGCAGCTTCATCAAAAAGGAATGGGCAGTCGCTTTGTCAAACAATGGCTTCACATGGAGCATCCACATGTTTTCACAGGCGCATGTCATACGAGTCCTGGGCGTTGGCCTGTTGCTGTCGCTGCTGAACGGTTGTTCATCCGTACGCGTCAGCGACTATCAGGAGCCTGAGGTACACCTGCTCAAAGTGGAGGTGGTCAAGGCCAGGCTACTGCAGCAGGACTTCAAGTTGCGCTTTCGCGTCGACAACCCGAATGATCGCAGCATGCTGGTGCGCAGCCTGCGCTACAAAATCATGCTCAATGACGTTGTGCTGGCAGAAGGCGAGTCAACCGACTGGTTCGTGGTCGATGCCCAGAGCCGCCGGAATTTCGTGGTGCCGATCCGGACCAACCTCTGGAAGGACTTGAAGCAGATCGCGAAAATGCTGAAAAAAACCGACCAGCCGATCCATTACCGGCTCGAAGGCAAACTCAAGACCGGCTTTTTGTTTCGGCATAACGTGCGTATTGGACGCAACGGCGAGATAATGCCCGGCAATTTTATTCCGGAGTAACCCGATGAACCAGCAAGCCCATGTGCATGGCCCCGATTGCAACCACGATCACGACGACCATGCCCATCACGACCACCAACATGGCCATGTCCATGGTCCGAACTGCGGCCATGCTCATCAGGAGCCGGTGCGTAACGCTTTGAAGGACGTTGGTCGCAACGATCCTTGCCCATGCGGCAGCGACAAGAAATTCAAGAAGTGCCACGGCGCGTAAGCTGACGTGAAACTCGAACGGCCTGCATTGCAGGCCGTTTTCATTTGTGTGGCCGGGCCCTGAGGGAGTAAAACTTGCAGTCCGCGCCATCCAACAGGAGTTTTTGATGATCGACCTGCATTACTGGACCACACCCAACGGCCACAAAGTGTCGATGTTCCTTGAGGAAGCCGGTCTGCCGTACAAGGTCTTCCCGGTCAATATCGGCCAGAACGATCAGTTCAAACCCGAATTCCTGAAAATCTCCCCGAATAACCGTATCCCGGCCATCGTCGATCACGAGCCTGCCGATGGCGGTGAACCGATCAGCCTGTTTGAGTCCGGTGCGATCCTGCTGTATCTGGCAGAAAAGACCGGTCAGTTCATCCCGAAAGACCTGCGCGGAAGGCAAGAAGCGTTGCAGTGGCTGTTCTGGCAAATGGGCGGACTGGGGCCGATGGCGGGTCAGAATCATCACTTCAGGCGCGCCGCCGAAGAAAAGATTCCCTACGCGATCAAGCGCTATGCCGATGAAACCGCGCGCTTGTATGGCGTGCTGGAAAGGCGCCTGGCCGATCGCGAGTTCGTCGCGGGCAGTGAATACAGCATCGCCGACATGGCGATCTACCCGTGGATCGCGCGGCATACCTGGCAAGAGCTGAACCTGAACGACTTCCCGCACATCAAGCGCTGGTTCGATGCAATCAGTGAGCGCGAGGCGACCCAGCGGGCGTATGCGCTGGTTGATCAGGTGAATCCACAGATCTGAGCCTCGCGAACAAGTTTGCTCTCATCAAAAACAGCAAAATACTGGATTGAAATGCGTTTTCTGTAGGAGCTGCCGAAGGCTGCGAAGCACTTATCCTGCTACACCGCGATCGCAGCCTTCGACAGCTCCTACAGGTCCTATGTTTGCTTCGGCGTCAGCGACGCGGGCGACTCCTACCGAGCAGAGCCGTCACGCAGTCCAGGTAGGAGGCAACTTGTTGGCGAGACGGTCAACCTGACACTGCCTCGTCCCCCGAGACTCCAAGTCCCGGTTGCTCACACAGCTGCAAATAGCCTCACGAGCTTTGAAAAATCCTGAAATAAACTCCCTCCCCCCGCTTGCGCAGTGCCTGCTCGCTCTCTAACGTAGCGCCTTTTATACGTTAAGCCCCCGCAGGAGTTTCGCCATGGCCTCACCAGCCCGTTCCAACGTTGTAAACCGGTTCGGTGCTGCCGCCGCTACGGTGGGTTTGTTGAGTCTTGCTGGCTGCCAATTAGGCGGGGGCCAAGGCGACTCACTGCTGCCTGCTTCCGGCACCGTTGCGGTCAAAGGCCTGGCTCAGAACGTATCTCTACGGCGAACCAACCTCGGTATGCCGCTGATTGAAAGCAGCACCTTTCACGACGCGCTGTTCACCCTGGGTTACGTGCACGCCAGCGACCGCATCACGCAAATGCTGAGCATGCGCCTGCTGGCCCAAGGTCGGCTGTCGGAAATGGCCGGGCCTGGCGCACTGGATATCGACCGCTTGATGCGCGCAGCGAATCTGAAAAAGAGCGCCAGCGAGCTGTACAACGCGTCCACCCCGCGCCTGCAACGCTTCTTTGAAGTGTATGCCCGTGGCGTCAATGCTTACCTGTTCCGCTACCGCGACAATCTGCCTGCAGATCTGGCCAGTTCTGGCTATCGCCCGGATTACTGGAAGCCCGAGGACTCGGCGCTGATCTTCAGCCTGCTGAACTTCAGCCAGTCGGCAAACCTTCAGGAAGAACTGTCCTCATTGCTGCTGGCGCAAAAAGTCGGCACCGACAAGCTGGCCTGGCTGGTCCCGACCTACCCGGACGAAGAACTGCCGTTCTCCGAAGCCGACAAGCTCAAAGGCCTGAACCTTGGCGGACAGGTGTCAGGCCTGAGCGATCTGAATAAAGTCGCACAGCAACTGACCGACCTGAACATGCTGGGCATTGCTGCCTCCAGCAACTGGGCCATTGCGCCGCAACGCAGTCGTACCGGCAAAAGCTTGCTTGCCAACGACGTGCAATTGCCTGCCGGGCTGAATTCCGCGTGGAGCTTCGTGCAGATCCGCGCCCCGAAATATCAGGCCGCTGGCGCGACAATCGCCGGTCTGCCACTGATTCTGAGTGGTTTCAACGGCAAGCTCGGCTGGTCCATGGCCTCGGTGATGGGCGACAACCAGGACCTGTTTCTGGAAAAGCTGAAACGTGAGAACAATCGGCTGATGTACCTGGCCGATGGTAAATGGTTGCCCGCAACGGCCCATGAAGAAACCTTCATTGTCAAAGGCGGCCGTCCGATTCGTGAAACCGTTTTTGCGACCCGTCACGGCGCGTTGCTCAACAGCAACCCGAGCGAAGGTCAGTTGAATAACAGCTTGGGCCTGGCGTTGCAAACGCCGGACTTCAAAGACGACAAGAGCCTGGACGCGTTCTTCGATCTGTCCCGCGCGCCGAACGTCGACAAGGCGTTCGATGCCAGCCGTGAAATCCGCGCCATCGCGCTGAACATGGTCTTTGCCGATGCGTCGAACGTCGCCTGGCAAGTCACCGGCCGCTATCCGAATCGCCGTGAAGGCCTGGGCTTGCTGCCTTCACCGGGCTGGGAAAGCCGTTACGACTGGGATGGCTTCGCTGACGCCATGCTGCACCCTTACGATCAGAATCCGCAGCAGGGCTGGATCGGCACCGCCAACCAGAGGACCTTCCCAAAGGGTTACGGCATGCAACTGTCCAACTCGTGGAAAGCCCCGGAGCGTGCAGAGCGTATTGCCGAACTGGCCAACAGTGGCAAGCAGGACACCCGCAGCGTCATTGCCATGCAATACGACCAGAGCACGACGTTTGCCGCCAAGCTGAGAAAAATGTTCGAAGCACCGGGCATGGTTAAACCACTGAAACAGGCCATCGACGCGTTGCCTGAAGCTGAGCGCAGCAAAGCACGGGAAGCGTTTAACCGGCTGATGGCATTCGACGGCAAACTCACGCCAACCTCTGCTGATGCGGCGCTTTATGAGTTGTTCCTGCAGGAAAGCGCCAAGCAGATCTTCCTTGACGAGCTTGGCCCGGAAACCAGTCCGGCGTGGAAAGCGTTGGTGCAGAACGCCAGCCTGTCGTACTCGGCACAAGCCGATCATTTGCTGGGACGCGAAGACAGCCCATATTGGGACGACGCGAAAACCCCGCAGAAAGAAGACAAGCCCGCGATTCTGGCCCGCAGTCTGGCGGCAGCAATCACTGCCGGTGACAGCCTGATGGGCACTGATCGCAAAGCCTGGCAATGGGGCAAGCTGCATCGCTCGACCCTGCAAAGCAGCGACTTCGCCGCCAACAGTTTCAACCGTGGCCCAAGTGCAGCAGGGGGCGACCACAACACGCTGAACATCGCGGCGTATCCATGGGGTCAGCACTTCGACAGCCAGGCAGTGCCGAGCATGCGCATGATCATCGACTTCGGCCAGAGCGAACCGATGCTGAGCCTGATCAACATCGGCCAGTCCGGCAACCCGGCCAGTCCGTATTACACCAACAGTATCGAGCCCTGGTTGAAAGGCCAGTACCAGACAATCCCGCTGCAAACCCAGAACTACGAGCGGGCTTATGGCAGCAAGCGATTGACGCTGGTGCCTGGGAAATAGAATAAACACCTCTGTAGGAGCTGCCGAAGGCTGCGATTGCGATCTTCCTGACACATCGCGATCGCAGCCTTCGGCAGCTCCTACAGGGTTCCACCAATCAGCTTCAGGTTCTTCGAACTTCCTCCCCCGCCCCGCCCTCATAACTAACAAGCCCATCCAGTCGGTTATTCCATGGATCTTGTTATCGCGCGTCCCGAAGGTTTGTATTGCCCGCCCGGAGATTTCTACATCGACCCGTGGCGTCCCGTTGAGCGATCGGTCATTACTCACGCCCACGGCGATCATGCGCGAACCGGCAATGAGCACTACCTGGCCGCCGCGCCCGGCGAAGGCATTCTTCGTTCGCGGCTAGGGCAGGACATCAACCTGCAAACGTTGGCGTACGGCGAAACCTTGCTGCACCACGGCGTAAAACTGAGCCTGCATCCAGCGGGACATGTGCTGGGTTCGGCCCAGGTCAGGCTGGAGTACAAAGGCGAAGTCTGGGTGGCGTCCGGCGACTACAAAGTCGAGCCGGATGGCACCTGCGAGCCGTTCGAGCCGGTGCGCTGCAATACCTTCATCACTGAATCTACCTTTGGCCTGCCGATCTATCGCTGGCAGCCTCAGTCGCAGATCTTCGCTGGTATCAACGACTGGTGGCGGGCCAATGCCGCCGTCGGCAAAGCCAGCGTGCTGTTCGCCTATTCCTTCGGCAAGGCGCAACGCATCCTGCACGGTATCGACCCGGAGATCGGGCCGATTCTGGTTCACGGTGCGGTCGAGCCCTTGAACCGGGTCTACCGTGAAGCCGGGGTACGAATCCCCGAAACGCAGTACGCCGGCGACTTCAAGAAAACCGATCCGGCCCTGCGACAGGCATTGATCCTCGCGCCCCCCTCCGCAGGCGGCAGCACCTGGATGAAGCGCTTTGGCGAGTTCAGTGATGCCTTCGCCAGCGGCTGGATGATGTTGCGCGGGACACGCAGACGCCGCGGCGTGGACCGAGGCTTCGTGCTCTCCGATCACGCCGATTGGCCGGGCCTGCTATGGGCAATCGAGCAGACGGGGGCCGAGCGAGTCATGGTGACCCACGGTTCAGTGGCTGTGCTGGTGCGTTACCTGCGCGAGTCCGGGCTCGATGCGCAAGGCTTCGTCACCGAATATGGCGATGAGGAAGACTCTGGCGCCGCAGAAGCAAAACTAGAAGAAACAAAACCAGAAGAAACCAAACCTGAAAAATCAACCGAGGCCTCGGCATGAAAGCCTTCGCCGAGCTGTATTCCCGACTCGACGCCACGACCTCAAGCAACGCCAAGCTGGCCGCCATGCGCGACTACTTCGCGAAAGTGCCACCGCAGGATGCGGCATGGGCAGTGTATTTCCTGTCGGGCGGACGCCCACGCCAGCTGGTGCCTACCAAACTGTTGCGCGAACAGGCCATGACCTTGGGCAAGCTGCCGGAGTGGCTGTTCGAAGAAAGCTATCAGGCCGTCGGTGATCTGGCGGAAACCCTGGCGCTGCTGTTACCAGAGGCTGAACACGACTCCGACGAAGGCCTCGCCGTCTGGATGGAGGAAAAGCTGCTGCCCCTGCGTGGCCTGCCTCCGGAGGAACTGGCCGAGCGCCTGCCTACATTCTGGAGCCAGTTGGACCGGGTCAGTCTGATGGTCTGCATCAAGCTGATCACTGGCAGCTTCCGGGTAGGCGTCTCAAAACTGTTGGTCACGCGCGCCCTCGCCGCCATGGCTGATATCGACAGCAAACGCGTGGCGCAACGACTGGTGGGTTACACGGATCTGTCGCACCGGCCCAGCGCCGAGGGCTTTCTCAAACTGATCGCAGCAGAATCAGATGACGAGCACGCCCAGCGTGGCGGTCAGCCTTATCCGTTTTTCCTCGCCCATGCCCTGCAGCAGCCGGTGGATCAGTTCGAAAGTCTGTTGGGGCCAGCGGAAAACTGGCAAGTGGAGTGGAAGTGGGACGGTATTCGCGCACAACTGGTCAAGCGCGAAGGTCGCTTGTGGATCTGGTCTCGCGGTGAAGAACTGGTCACGGACCGTTTCCCTGAGTTGCACAGCCTGGTGCAAAGCCTGCCGGACGGGACCGTCATTGACGGTGAAATAGTCGTCTGGAAGACGCCAGAAACATCAGCCGCTGATAAAGCGGAGTTTGTCCTAAGCGCCGATACTCCACCAGATACCACGCAGGTTCAGCCATCGGTCCAGCCCTTCGCGCTCCTGCAGCAACGCATCGGCCGTAAAACGCTGGGCAAGAAAATCCTCGAGGAAGTGCCCGTCGTGGTGCTCGCCTACGACCTGCTGGAATGGCAGGAGCATGACTGGCGCAGCCGCCCGCAACATGAGCGGCGCGCACAACTGGAAAAAGTAATCGAAACCAGCAAAAGTCCGGTGTTACTGCCCTCCCCGGTCATCAATGGCAAAGACTGGCTGGACTTGAGCGTGCAGCGTGAAGCCTCTCGAAGCCTGGGCGTAGAAGGCATGATGCTTAAATCCCGGGACTCGTTATATGGCGTGGGCCGTACCAAGGACATGGGCGTCTGGTGGAAATGGAAAGTCGATCCGTTCAGCGTCGATGCCGTATTGATCTATGCGCAACGCGGCCATGGCAGGCGCGCCAGCCTGTACAGCGACTACACCTTCGCGGTGTGGGACGGCCCGCCTGAATCCAGCCAGCGCACACTGGTGCCCTTCGCCAAAGCCTATTCGGGCCTGACCGACGAAGAAATGCGCAAGGTCGACGCCATTGTGCGCAAGACCACCGTGGAAAAATTCGGGCCGGTCAGCAGTGTGACCCCAAGTCTGGTATTCGAGCTGGGCTTCGAAGGCATCGCCCTGTCAAAGCGTCACAAGAGCGGGATTGCGGTGCGTTTCCCGCGCATGTTGCGCTGGCGGCAGGATAAATCAGTCGCCGAGGCCGATAGCTTGTCGACGTTGCAGGACTTGCTGGGGTAGGATGCCGCCCCTTTTTGGGGCTGCTGAATTTTCGCGCACCTTGTTAGGGCGAAACACCAACCTCTGTAGGAGTGAGCTTGCTCGCGATAGGGTTGTCGGTTAATGCCCAATGCTGCTGGCAAGACGCTATCGCGAGCAAGCTCACTCCTACAGGGAGCGCCCTCGAAGTCAGCAGTCAACATTGCGACAACTCCGTACATTTAAAACGCACGTTCGTATCTTTGGTTCGGAAATTGCTATCTTCTGTGGTCTGGCACCCGCCGGTAGCAAGCCTCGCGTGTTCCCAACGCTCAATTTGGTTTTAAGGACTGAACGATGAAAAAAGCATGGCTGACCCTTTCTGCATTGGCTGTTTGTCTCGCTGCAGGCAATGCAATGGCCAAGGAATACAAGGAACTGCGTTTTGGCGTTGATCCTTCTTATGCACCTTTCGAATCAAAAGCCGCTGACGGCAGCCTGGTAGGCTTCGACATCGACCTGGGCAACGCTATCTGCGCCGAGCTGAAGGTTAAATGCAAATGGGTCGAAAGCGATTTCGACGGCATGATTCCAGGCCTGAAAGCGCGTAAATTCGACGGCGTTATCTCGTCTATGACCGTGACTCCGGCACGTGAGAAGGTTATCGACTTCTCCAACGAACTGTTCTCCGGCCCGACTTCTCTGGTGTTCAAAAAAGGTGCAGGCCTGACGGCTGACCCGGCCAGCCTGAAAGGCAAAACCGTTGGCTATGAGCAAGGCACCATTCAGGAAGCCTATGCCAAAGCCGTACTGGACAAGGCGGGTGTAAAAACCCAGGCCTATGCCAACCAGGATCAGGTTTACGCCGACCTGGTTTCCGGTCGTCTTGATGCGTCCATTCAGGACATGCTGCAAGCTGAACTGGGCTTCCTGAAGTCGCCACAAGGTGCTGATTACGAAGTCAGCAAGCCAATCGACAGCGAATTGTTGCCTTCCAAAACCGCGATCGGTATCGCGAAAGGTAACAAAGAGCTCAAGGCTCTGTTGGATAAAGGTATCAAAGCGTTACACGACGACGGCAAATATGCCGAGATCCAGAAGAAGCACTTCGGCGATCTGAATCTGTATAGCGGTAAATAACACCCCGACGCCCATGGATTTCGGCGATGATCCACCGCCGATTTCCATGGGCGTTTTGTTTTATTGACCGTCAAAGGCTTTACCCATGTTCGATACACTGCTGCAAACTCTCGGACTCTCCTCCTTCAGCCTCAAAGGCTTCGGCCCTCTGCTGCTCGAAGGAACATGGATGACCGTTAAATTATCGCTGCTGTCGCTGTTCGTGAGCATCGTGCTCGGACTGATCGGCGCCAGTGCAAAACTGTCGGGCGCCGCCATTGTGCGGATGCCGGCGCAGCTCTACACCACACTGATCCGTGGCGTTCCCGACCTCGTGTTGATGTTGCTGATCTTCTACAGCCTGCAAACCTGGCTGAGTCAGCTGACCGACGCAATGGAATGGGACTACATCGAAATTGATCCTTTCAGCGCAGGCGTGATCACCCTTGGCTTCATTTACGGCGCGTATTTCACCGAAACCTTCCGTGGCGCGATCCTTTCGGTGCCGCGTGGACAGGTCGAGGCCGCTACCGCCTACGGCCTCAGTCGCGCCCAGCGTTTTCGCTACGTGGTATTCCCGCAGATGATGCGCTTCGCCCTGCCGGGTATCGGCAATAACTGGCAAGTGCTGCTCAAGGCCACTGCGCTGGTGTCGATCATCGGTCTGGCCGATCTGGTCAAGGCCGCCCAGGACGCCGGCAAAAGCACCTACCAACTGTTTTACTTTCTGGTCCTCGCTGCATTGATTTACCTGCTGATCACCAGCGCTTCGAACTTTGCCCTGCGTTGGGCTGAACGGCGGTATTCCGCAGGCAGCCGGGAGGCTCAACGATGATCGAACTGCTTCAGGAATACTGGCGCCCCTTCATTTATAGCGACGGCGTGCACATCACCGGCCTCGCCATGACCATGTGGCTGCTTAGCGCATCCATCGCCATCGGCTTTCTGGTCTCGATCCCGCTGTCCATCGCTCGTGTTTCCAGCAACTTCTGGGTTCGTTGGCCGGTGCAGTTCTACACCTACCTGTTTCGCGGCACGCCTCTCTATATACAGCTGCTGATTTGCTACACCGGTATCTACAGCCTCGAAGCCGTGCGCGCGCAGCCGATTCTAGATTCGTTCTTCCGCGACGCGATGAATTGTACGATCCTGGCGTTCGCCCTTAATACTTGCGCGTACACCACCGAGATTTTCGCCGGCTCGATCCGCAGCATGAACCATGGCGAAGTCGAAGCCGCCAAAGCCTACGGGCTGACCGGCTGGAAGCTTTACGCCTACGTGATCATGCCATCGGCCCTGCGTCGCTCGCTGCCGTTCTACAGCAACGAAGTGATTCTGATGCTGCACTCGACCACGGTAGCCTTCACCGCCACTGTGCCGGACATTCTCAAAGTCGCGCGGGATGCGAACTCGGCAACCTTCATGACGTTCCAGTCGTTCGGTATCGCCGCCATTATTTACCTGTGCGTCACGTTCATTCTGGTCGGTCTGTTCCGTCTTGCAGAACGCCGCTGGCTGGCCTTTCTCGGCCCGACTCACTAGGACCTGCCCATGCGTCATGACACCCACGATCTGCTCGCGCCGGTGCCGGGCACTGCGCGGCAGATCCACAGTTTTCACTATGGTCCGCAAAACGGCGTCTGCAAGGTTTATATCCAGGCCTCGCTGCACGCCGACGAGCTGCCGGGCATGCTGGTCGCCTGGTACCTGAAGCAGAGACTGAGCGAGCTTGAAAATGCCGGTTTACTGCTCGGTGAAATCGTTGTCGTGCCGGTGGCCAATCCTATCGGTCTGGAACAGGTGCTGATGGACGTCCCGCTGGGCCGTTATGAGCTGGAAAGCGGGCAGAACTTCAACCGCTGGTTCATCGATCTCGGCGTACAAGTGGGCGATGAGGTTGAAACACAGCTCACGGCTGATCCGCAGCACAACACCCCGTTGATCCGTCGTAGCCTGCGCGCAGCGCTTGAAGCGCAGATCGCATCGACCCAACTGCAATCGCAACGTTTGACCTTGCAGCGCCTGGCCTGCGATGCCGACATGGTGCTGGACCTGCATTGCGACTTCGAATCCGTCGAGCACCTGTACACCACGCCTGAAGCCTGGCCACAGGTGGAAATGCTCTCGCGCTACCTCGGGGCTCAAGCCAGCCTGTTGGCGACTGACTCCGGTGGCCAGTCGTTCGATGAGTGCTTCACGCTGGTCTGGTGGCAATTGCAGCAGCGCTTCGGTGATCGCTTCGCGATTCCCATGGGCAGCTTTTCGGTCACGCTGGAATTGCGTGGTCAGGGCGATGTCAATCACCCGTTGGCCAGTCGTGACTGCCAGGCGCTGATCAACTACCTGATCCATTACGGTGCGATTGGCGGTGACATCTCGGCCGCTCCTGAATTGCTTTACCCGGCCACACCACTGGCGGCGGTTGAACCGGTGGCCACGCCCGTCGGCGGGCTACTGGTGTTTTGCGCCCAACCCGGTGAATACGTCGAGGCGGGCCAGTTGATCGCAGAAATCATCGATCCGATCAGTGACACCGTCACGCCGATCCACACGCTCAATCCCGGCCTGCTCTATGCGCGTTCGTTACGCCGCATGGCCACCGCCGGCATGGTCATCGCTCACGTCGCAGGCACCGAAGCCTACCGTAGCGGCTACCTACTTTCTCCTTGAGGACTTGCTTGTCATGTACAAACTGACCATCGATGGCCTGCATAAAAGCTACGGCGATAACAAAGTACTCAAAGGTGTTTCGCTCAAAGCCAGCAGCGGCGATGTCATCTGCCTGATCGGCGCCAGCGGCTCCGGCAAAAGCACGTTCCTGCGCTGCATCAATTTCCTTGAACAACCGAACGACGGTGCCATGAGCCTGGACGGCAAGCAGGTTCGCATGGTCAGCGACAAGGGCCACATGCGCGTTGCCGACCCGGATGAGCTACAAAGCATCCGCACCCGGCTGGCCATGGTGTTCCAGCACTTCAACCTGTGGGCGCACATGACCGTTCTGGAAAACATCACCATGGCACCCCGCCGGGTGCTGGGCGTTTCCAAAGAAGAAGCCGAAGCCCGCGCCCGCAAATATCTGGACAAGGTCGGCCTGCCGGAACGCGTTGCCGACCAATACCCCGCCTTCCTGTCCGGTGGTCAGCAGCAGCGCGTAGCCATTGCCCGAGCGTTGGCGATGGAACCGGAAATCATGCTGTTCGACGAACCTACCTCGGCGCTCGACCCGGAACTGGTCGGCGAAGTGCTGAAGGTGATTCAGGGGCTGGCTGAAGAAGGCCGGACCATGATCATGGTGACCCACGAAATGAGCTTCGCCCGTAAAGTAGCCAACCAGATCGTGTTCTTGCACCAAGGCCAGATCGAAGAGTCCGGGCACCCGGATGAGGTGTTGGGCAATCCGAAAAGCGAGCGGCTGCAGCAGTTCTTGAGCGGGAATTTGAAGTAAGAAAGCGGCTTGCAAGCCATCCCTGTGGGAGCGAATTCATTCGCGAAGAGGCCGGGACATCCGACGCATATCTGCGGTCTGCAATGCCGTCTTCGCGAATGAATTCGCTCCCACAGGGTATTGCACCAAACTAATACACGCGCTCCGCTGTCTCTGAAATACCCCCTTTCAGAGCACACAGCGGCGCATGAGCAGACCCACCGATTTCGCTCAGCGATGGTTTTCGGAACGCAGCTGGAAGCCCTTTCCCTTTCAAAAAGAGGTCTGGTCGGCCGTTAAGCAGGGGCACTCAGGCCTGCTGCACGCCAGCACCGGCTCGGGTAAGACCTACGCCGTATGGTTCGCCGCGCTCAATCGTTTCGCACAAGCCGTCAAACCGCCAGCCGACGACAAACCCCGCAAGCGCAAACCGCCCGCCACACCGCTCAGCGTGTTGTGGATAACGCCCATGCGTGCACTGGCTGCCGACACTGCCAGAGCGCTCGAAGCTCCCTTGGCAGATCTGGACATCCCCTGGAGTGTCGGCCTGCGAACGGGCGATACCAGCAGCAGCGAACGCGCCAAACAGGGCCGCCGCCTGCCCACCGCGCTGATCACCACGCCCGAAAGCCTCACCTTGTTACAGACCCGAGCTGACGCTCAAAGCACGTTCTCGACCCTGAAAATGGTGGTCGTGGACGAGTGGCACGAACTGATCGGCAACAAGCGCGGCGTGCAGTTGCAACTGGCGCTGGCCCGCTTGCGCCAATGGAATCCGGACCTGATCGTGTGGGGCGTTTCCGCGACGCTTGGCAATCAACAGCACGCGCAGGAAGTGCTGGTCGGCGAAGGCGGCATCAGCGTACAAGGCAAGATCACCAAAGAGCTTCGAGTGGACACCCTGCTGCCACCTTCCATCGAGCGCTTCCCGTGGGCCGGGCATATGGGCTTGCGTATGCTGCCGCAAGTACTGGCGGAAGTGGACAGCAGCGCCAGCTGCCTGGTGTTCACCAACACACGTGCGCAATCAGAGGTCTGGTATCAGGCTCTGCTGGAAGCTCGTCCGGACTGGGCCGGACTGATCGCCCTGCACCACGGCTCACTGGCGCGGGAAGTGCGTGACTGGGTCGAGCGCGCCCTGAAGGAAGGCCACCTCAAAGCAGTGGTGTGCACCTCCAGCCTCGATCTGGGCGTGGATTTTCTTCCCGTCGAGCGTGTGCTGCAAATCGGCTCACCCAAAGGTGTCGCGCGCCTCATGCAACGTGCCGGACGCTCGGGCCATGCACCGGGCCGCCCATCGCGCGTGACGCTGGTGCCAACCCATAGCCTGGAGCTGGTTGAGGCCGCTGCGGCCCATGACGCGGTAGCAGCACGGATGATCGAGCCCAGAGAATCACCACACAAGCCTCTCGACGTACTGGTCCAGCATCTGGTCAGCATGGCGCTGGGCGGCGGCTTCGATCCTGAAACCCTGTTAAGTGAAGTACGCACGGCCTGGGCATATCGAGAACTGACCGATGACGAATGGCAATGGGCACTGGCCTTCGTCCGTCATGGCGGCCATTCGCTGACCGCCTATCCGGATTACCGACGTGTGGAGCCCGACGAAAATGGAGTCTGGCGGGTGCCGGACGCTCGCCTTGCCAGACGTCACCGCATGAGCATCGGCACCATCGTCAGCGACGCCAGCATCAACGTGAAGTACTGGAAAAAAGGCGGCGGCGGTGGCTCGCTGGGTAGCGTCGAAGAAGGATTCATTGCGCGCTTGAAGCCTGATGATGGCTTTCTGTTTAGCGGCCGATTGCTGGAGTTGGTACGCGTCGAAAACATGACCGCCTATGTGAAAAAAGCGACCGGCAAAAAAGCCGCTGTTCCTCGCTGGAACGGTGGGCGCATGCCGCTCTCCAGCGAATTGGCCGCTGCCGTGGTGACAAAGTTCGACGCAGCGGCTCATGGAGAATTCATCAGCCCGGAAATGCAGGCCGTCAAACCCTTGCTGGAAGTCCAGCGGCAGTGGTCCGCCCTGCCTCAGGAAAACACGCTGTTGGCAGAAATCATGAAATCCCGGGAGGGCTGGCACCTGTTTCTCTACCCTTTTGCCGGTCGCCATGTGCATCTGGGGCTGGCGAGCCTGTTGGCCTGGCGATTGAGCCGCCATACACCGCTGACGTTTTCCATCGCGGTCAACGATTATGGTTTTGAGCTGCTCAGCGCCACCGAGGTGGATTGGCAGGCAGAACTACGCCCTGAGCTGTTCAGTGAAGAGCATCTGATGAACGACATCATGGCCAGCCTGAACGCGGGCGAACTGGCCCTGAGACGCTTCAGAGAAATCGCCCGCATTGCCGGGCTGGTATTCTCCGGCTATCCCGGTGCGCCGAAGAGCAACCGGCAACTACAGGCGTCCAGTGGGCTGTTCTTTGAGGTTTTCAAACAATACGACGCGGGCAATCTGCTGCTGACACAGGCCCAGGAAGAGGTTCTGCGTCAGGAGCTCGATGTCGCGAGACTGGAGCACACCTTGCAACGCATCAACCAACGCACGCTGGACGTCCATCTGATCAAACGCGCTACGCCGATGGCCTTTCCCCTGCTGGTAGAGCGTATGCGCGAAAGCCTGAGCTCGGAAAAGCTCGCAGACCGGATTGCCCGAATGGTGCGCGACCTGGAAAAAGCAGCAGGACCTGACGTCACATGAATCCTCACGTCCCGGTACAACTGGCAGGTGCCGAGCTTTGGTTGCTGGCTGAAAAAGCCATTTACTATCCCGAATATCGAGCTTTGCTGATCGCCGATGTGCATTTTGGCAAAGCGGCTGCCTTTCGCGCCCTTGGGCAGCCGGTGCCACAAGGCACGACCCAAAGCAACTTGCAGCGCCTTGATGACCTGCTGCGGAGCTATCCCTGTGACCGGCTGATATTCCTCGGCGACTTCCTGCATGCGCGGCAGTCGCGCACGCCGTCCACGCTGGAGGCACTCGGCAATTGGCGATCCCGGCATCCGACGCTGGCAATCACGCTGATCCGTGGCAACCATGATAAGCACGCGGGAGATCCTCCTGCGGACCTGATGATCGAGACCGTGCCGGAACCGCTACTGTTGGGGCCCTTCGCGCTGCAGCATGAACCTCATCCGCACCCGACCCATCACGTGCTGGCAGGGCATGTTCATCCGGTTTATCACTTGCAGGGGCGTGGACGTCAGCGCCTGCGGCTGGCGTGCTTCTATCTCAATGAGCGCACGAGCCTGTTGCCCGCGTTCGGGGCATTTACCGGCGGGTACAAGGTAGAGCGTGAGCAGGACAGCAGAATTTACGTGGTGGGAGATGGAGCGGTATGGGCGACTGGCTGAAACGATTCAAGTCTGCACATTTAATCCGGATGCGCGCATGATCCAGAGTGATTTGAAATTCATCAGCAGCACTGCTGGCCAATACATGCGCCAGCAGTGGCAGGGAAATTATTCAGGCAACCGGAGCCGGTGGTGGCTCGTCTGGCAGAGTCGGTTCGCCCGGTTCCGTCGGCTGAGGATAGTCGTTCGGGGTATCCGGGCCTGGTTGCCCTGGTACGCCGCCGACCATGTTGAACTGCGGATAGGCGAGTAACGACAAGGCAAGCAGACCCACATGATTCTCTCGCGGGTCCGCCCCCTGGGCGCTGGCGTTCGACTGTCTCTTCATAAGGTACTCCTGAGCGTTATCCCCTGCTCACGCAGTGTGAGAAGAAGCGATTCAGTCAATAGAGTGCCGATTTGAGGACTAATTCAATTTCGCCAGGCTTAACGGTAACAAATATCAGTTAAGCGCGAGGCAAGGTAACGCCGCGCTGCCCTTGATATTTGCCGCCACGATCCTTGTAAGACACTTCACACTCTTCGTCGGACTCAAGGAACAGCATCTGCGCCACACCCTCGTTGGCGTAGATTTTCGCAGGCAATGTGGTGGTGTTGGAGAACTCCAGGGTCACATGACCTTCCCATTCCGGTTCAAGCGGCGTCACGTTCACGATGATGCCGCAACGCGCATAAGTGCTTTTACCCAGACAGATGGTCAGCACGTTACGTGGAATACGGAAGTATTCGACGGTGCGCGCCAGAGCAAAAGAGTTAGGCGGGATGATGCAAACATCGCTTTTCACGTCGACAAAGCTGCCTTCATCGAAGTTTTTCGGGTCAACGATTGCAGAATTGATGTTGGTGAAAATCTTGAATTCATCTGCACAGCGCACATCGTAGCCATAGCTGGAAACGCCATAAGAGATGAGACGACTGGCGCCTTCGCCACGCATCTGGCGCTCGACGAAGGGCTCGATCATGCCCTGCTCCTGCGCCATGCGGCGAATCCACTTGTCCGATTTGATGCTCATGGCGATGTCCTGATAGCTGGGTGAAAAAACATGTCCGGCATCTTACCGGGCCACGGCTTTGGGTTCAAAGCTTGTAGCAGCCTGCAAGCCAATGCTTTTTCCCATGAATGGAAATAATCCTCAATTGACGGTTGGCATGCTCAAAAAAAAGCGTTAAGGTGGCGTCACTGTGTTGCTTGTGTCACTGAGAATCTCTACACGATGTTGAATTTCGATCCAACCATCTCCAAGAATTTTTCCTGCTCTTTGCACTCAGTCTCGGCCAGGGCACTTCCTGAGTCGCAGTTAACTTTGTCCAAGGAGATACACCATGTCTAATCGCCAAACTGGTACCGTTAAGTGGTTCAACGATGAAAAAGGCTTCGGCTTCATCACTCCACAATCCGGTGACGACCTGTTCGTGCACTTCAAAGCTATCCAATCTGACGGCTTCAAAAGCCTGAAAGAAGGCCAACAGGTCTCTTTCATCGCTACCCGCGGTCAGAAAGGCATGCAAGCTGAAGAAGTTCAAGTTATCTAACTTGTACTTATTCGCTTAAAGAACCCCGCTTCGGCGGGGTTTTTTTATGCCTGTGGAAAATACTTACGGCATCGCCACCGAACCTGTGGGAGCGTAATGACCCCTTCGCGAATGAATTCGCTCCCACAGGTCTGCAGCTTTTAATCGTCGCTAACAGAAATACTTGGCATCGCCGGGCTAGCTGCTTCCTGCAGCACGATCCGGGCACCCACGTGCCGCGCCAGTTCCTGATACACCATCGCAATCTGACTTTCGGGCTCAGCCATCACGGTCGGCTTACCACCATCGGCCTGCTCGCGAATCAGCATCGACAATGGCAACGAAGCCAGCAGTTCGACGTCGTACTGCGAGGCCAGCTTCTCGCCACCGCCCTCACCGAACAAATGCTCCGCGTGACCGCAGTTCGAGCAAATGTGTACGGCCATATTTTCCACGACACCCAGCACTGGAATGTTGACCTTGCGGAACATCTCGACGCCTTTTTTCGCATCGAGCAGCGCCAGGTCCTGAGGCGTCGTGACGATCACCGCACCTGCGACCGGGACTTTCTGCGCCAGCGTCAGCTGGATATCACCCGTACCCGGCGGCATATCGATGACCAGGTAATCCAGATCATTCCATGCCGTTTGCGTAATCAACTGCAGCAGTGCACCGGAAACCATCGGGCCGCGCCAGACCATCGGCGTGTTGTCATCGGTCAGAAAGGCCATGGACATCACCTCGACACCATGAGCCTCGATGGGCACGAACCATTTCTGATCCTTGATTTTAGGCCGTGTGCCTTCAGCGATGCCGAACATCACGCCCTGACTCGGACCGTAGATGTCAGCATCCAGAATCCCGACCCGCGCGCCTTCGCGAGACAACGCCAATGCCAGATTGGCCGCCGTTGTGGATTTGCCCACGCCGCCTTTGCCGGATGCTACGGCAACAATATTCTTCACATTCGCCAGACCGGGAATCTGCCCTTGAGCCTTGTGCGGCTCGATGACACAGGTGATGTCCACTTTGGCCGAGGTCACCCCCTCCAGACCCTCAATGGCGATTTGCAGCATCTGCGCCCAGCCACTCTTGAACAGACCGGCCGCGTAACCCAGCTCGAGCTGCACACTGACGCGCTCGTCGCGGATCTCAATGGCACGCACACACCCGGCGGTCACGGGGTCCTGATTCAAATAAGGATCGGTATATTGGCGAAGAACGGCTTCCACCGCTGCGCGATTAACAGCGCTCATGGGCTACTCCCGAATAAAGACAGACTAAAACAGGCGGCTATCCTAACGCTTCTGCGTGCCACCGGCATGGTTTCGCTGGAATCATCATTCCCGTAAGAGCGCGCTTGCCCGCGATAGCGTGAGACCGGGCGGTAATATTTCGACTGAAATACCGCAATCGCGGGCAAGCGCGCTCCTACAGGCAATGCCCAACGATTAACCACGCACATTCCTACAGTCAGCACAGGATGAAAAAAATCACTCAGACCTTTATAGTGGCCGACCTCCGTTTCACTTCAAGTAGCCGAGCCCCATGTCCGAGCCACGCAAGATCCTCGTTACCAGCGCCCTGCCCTATGCCAATGGTTCGATCCATCTTGGCCATATGCTTGAGTACATCCAGACCGATATGTGGGTGCGCTTCCAGAAGCACCGCGGCAACCAATGCATCTATGTCTGCGCGGACGACGCTCACGGCTCGGCAATCATGCTGCGCGCGGAAAAGGAAGGCATCACTCCGGAACAACTGATCGACAACGTCAAGGCGGAACACAGCGCCGACTTCAGTGATTTCCTGGTGGACTTCGACAATTTCCACTCGACGCACTCGGATGAAAACCGCGAGCTGTCGAGCATGATCTACACCCGCCTGCGCGATGCCGGGCATATCGCTACCCGCTCGATCACCCAGTATTTCGACCCGGAAAAGAAAATGTTCCTGGCCGACCGCTTCATCAAGGGCACCTGCCCGAAATGCGGCACTGAAGATCAGTACGGCGACAACTGCGAAAAGTGCGGTGCGACCTACGCGCCAACCGACCTGAAAGACCCGAAATCGGCGATTTCCGGCGCTACGCCTGTCCTGAAAGACTCGAAGCATTTCTTCTTTGACCTGCCAGCTTTTGACGCCATGCTCAAAAGCTGGACACGCAGCGGCACCCTGCAGGATGCCGTGGCAAACAAGATCGCCGAATGGCTGGATGCCGGCCTGCAGCAGTGGGATATCTCCCGCGATGCGCCTTACTTCGGCTTCGAAATCCCTGACGAGCCGGGCAAATATTTCTACGTGTGGCTGGACGCTCCTGTCGGCTACATGGCCAGCTTCAAGAACCTGTGTGCACGCCGTCCTGATCTGGATTTCGATGCTTTCTGGACCAAGGATTCGACGACCGAGCTGTATCACTTCATCGGCAAGGACATCGTCAACTTCCACGCCCTGTTCTGGCCAGCAATGCTCGAAGGTGCAGGCCTGCGCAAGCCAACCGGTATCAATGTGCACGGCTACCTGACCGTCAACGGTCAAAAGATGTCGAAATCACGCGGTACGTTTATCAAGGCACGCACCTACCTGGATCAGCTGTCACCGGAATACCTGCGCTATTACTACGCAGCCAAACTGGGCAAGGGTGTGGACGACCTCGACCTGAACCTCGACGACTTCGTGCAGAAGGTCAACTCGGACCTGATCGGCAAGGTCGTGAACATTGCCAGTCGTTGCGCGGGCTTCATTCACAAAGGCAATGCCGGTGTGATGGTGGCTGAAAATGCGGCTCCGGAACTGACCGACGCGTTTCTGGCTGCAGCACCTGGTATCGCAGAAGCCTATGAAGCACGCGACTTCGCCAGAGCAATGCGGGAAATCATGGGTCTGGCGGACCGCGCCAACGCCTACATCGCTGACAAGGCTCCCTGGTCTCTGGCCAAGCAGGAAGGTAAACAGGATGAAGTACAGGCGGTCTGCGCACTGGGCATCAACCTGTTCCGGCAACTGGTGATTTTCCTCAAACCGGTATTGCCACTGCTGGCTGCAGACGCCGAGAAATTCCTCAACGTTGCGCCACTGACCTGGGATGATCACAAGACGCTGCTGAGCAATCATCAGCTCAACCCGTTCCAGGCCCTGATGAGCCGCATCGACCCGGCCAAGGTTGAAGCCATGACCGCAGCTTCGAAAGAAGACCTGACGGCCAGCGCAACCGATACCGGTGCTGCGCCCGAGGGGAATGGCGAACTCGCCAAGGACCCGCTGTCTGCCGAGATCGATTTCGATACCTTTGCAGCAGTGGACCTGCGAGTTGCCCTGATTCTCAAGGCCGAGCATGTTGAAGGGGCAGATAAACTGCTGCGTCTGACTCTGGATATCGGTGATGAACAGCGCAACGTGTTCTCGGGCATCAAAAGTGCCTACCCGAACCCATCCGAGCTGGAGGGCCGCCTGACCATGATGATCGCCAACCTCAAGCCGCGAAAAATGCGTTTCGGTATTTCGGAAGGCATGGTGATGGCCGCAGGCCCGGGTGGCGAAGAAATCTACTTGCTCAGCCCTGATAGCGGTGCCAAACCAGGTCAACGCATCAAGTAAAGTTGCGAACTGGCCCGATAGCAGCGCCCCGCGCTACTATCGGTTTTTTTGCTTTATCACAGACGCTTGGTCGAACCATATCTCCTTGTGGGAGCGAATTCATTCGCGAAGGCGTCATTCCTGAAGATACAGATACATCGAATGGACCGGCCCCTTCGCGAATGAATTCGCTCCCACAGTTTTGTGCTTGCAGGCCAACATAGAATCTCCCACAGAATCTCTGTTCGGCGCACAAACACCTTCAGGGCATGCGAACGCCGGTCATATCCACCCTTTGCAACACCCATCACACGCTCGCAACCCGGCAAAACCATGAACCTCATTCAAAGCATCGACGCCCTGCTCCCCCAGACCCAATGCGGAAAATGCGGACATCCCGGCTGCAAGCCCTATGCAGAAGGAATAGCCCAAGGCGAAGCAATCAACAAATGTCCGCCGGGTGGCGATGAGACCGTTGCTGCCCTGGCGCAGTTACTCAGCGTTCCAGCGCTGCGCGTCGATCCGGAGCGGGGTTCTGCGCCAGCACAGGTCGCGTTTATTCGGGAGGCCGAATGTATTGGCTGCACCAAGTGCATTCAGGCCTGCCCGGTCGACGCTATCGTCGGCGCGGCAAAGTTCATGCACACCGTGATCGTCGATGAGTGTACCGGCTGCGACCTGTGTATCGCCCCCTGCCCGGTGGATTGTATCGACCTGCTGCCGCTGCCTTCTAACGTCACTCCTATCGTCAGCGGGTATGCCGCGACTATGACTGAGCAACAGAATCGTAGCCAAAAGCGAAACCATGCACGACGTCGCTTCGAGTCCCGCAACGCGCGACTGCGACGCGAAGAAGAGCGTCGGCACGCTGAGCGAGTTGCGCGCGCGCAAAGGGCCGCAGCAGCACCTGCCCCCCCTCGCTCAACCGCGCAATCACCAACTGAGCGCACAGGCGCGCAAAGCGTTGCCGTCGACGACGATGCATTGAAAAAAGCACGCATCAACGTGACGATGAGCAGGGCCCAGCTCAATAAGTCCCTGAAGGCATTCGGTCACCCGCCCATCGCCGAGCAGGCAGCACGTCTGGTTCAATTGCAGCAGGAATACGAAACGGCCGAACAAGCCCTTGAGAGCCTTCAGTCCGCGCAACCCGGCCCAGTCGCAACACCGACTCCGCGGATGGACAACAGCAGCGTCAAACGTGCAAAAATTCAGCTGGCCATGGCCCGCGCGGCATTGAAAAAAGCGCAAGCAACCGAGGCCTCGTCAGAACAGATCGCGAGCCTGACAACTGAGCTTCAACATGCCGAACGCGCCCTTGAGGTCGCAGAGCAGAATCTGTCAGCCAATCCGCAAGCTATCGCCCCCAAGGAAAATCCCGGTTCATGAACGCTGCAAAACGCCTGGAAATCTTTCGTCGCCTTCACGAAGACAACCCGGATCCAAAGACCGAGCTGGCATACACCACGCCATTTGAACTGCTCATTTCTGTGATCCTTTCGGCGCAGGCGACCGATGTCAGCGTGAACAAGGCCACCGCCCGGCTTTATCCTGTCGCCAATACGCCACAGGCAATCTATGAGCTGGGTGTTGAAGGCTTGTCCGAGTACATAAAAACCATCGGCCTCTATAACAGCAAGGCGAAAAACGTTATAGAAACATGCCGAATGATTATGGAGTTGCACGGTGGAGAAGTGCCGCAGACACGCGAAGCACTTGAAGCCCTGCCCGGCGTGGGACGCAAGACAGCCAATGTGGTGCTCAATACTGCATTCCGCCAGATAGCCATGGCGGTAGACACCCACATATTTCGTGTCAGCAATCGTACCGGCATTGCTCCAGGAAAAAATGTGGTTGAGGTAGAAAAGCAACTGATGAAGTTTGTACCCAAGGATTATTTGCTGGACGCCCACCACTGGCTGATCCTGCTTGGCCGCTATGTGTGCCAGGCTCGCAAGCCACGTTGCGGCAGTTGCATGATCGAAGACCTGTGCGATTACAAGCACAAGACCTCGGACGATTGAGCGATAGGGCCTCAAACGACTGATCGATTGAAAAAATCTTTTTTACCCGCTCGCAGATACTCGCTATAAGGTGCGCCAACGACAGCACAAGTCTGGAGTCACCTTATGAGTACTGACAAAGAGCAATTGGACGTAGACGACGACTTCATTGCAGTTGAATCAGATGATGCAGAGCCCGCACCTGTTGAACCTGCCAAGACCAATCTCAGCAAACGGCGCACGATCGACAACATGCTTGAAGAAAGACGCCTGCAAAAGCAACTGGCTGATTACGATTACGATCTTTGATCGCTGCCCCCCGCTTCACCTGCCTATTCAAAGCCTCTCATGTGCGAGAGGCTTTAGCGCTCAGCGCCAAAAGCTGCAGCGCATATCATGATTTCCCTCTGGTAAAAATCACCAGATCTCCTCAGACCAGACCATTACGTTGGGCAAGCTCGATGAGATCGACCAACGAATGAGCATTGAGCTTAAGCAACAGTCGAGTCTTATAGGTACTGACTGTTTTGTTACTCAAAAACATTCCATCTGCAATTTCCTTATTGGTTTTACCTCGCGCCAATTGCTGCAGCACCATCATTTCCCGGCCAGACAGACGATCAACCATGTCAGCTTCGCTGGCGTTGCCCATGCTTGAGCGAACAGTATGCAGGGCCTGGTTGGGGAAATAACTGTAGCCCGATAATACGGCCTTGATGGCACTCAACAGCTCGGTGAGGTCCTGCTGCTTGCAGACATATCCGGCGGCCCCGGCCTGCATGCAGCGCATGGAGAAATGCCCAGGAGCCTGCGAGGTCAGGATCAGCACCTTGAACGGCAGCGTCATTGCAGACAGACGGGCGATGACTTCAAGGCCATCCAGTTTTGGAATGCCTATGTCGAGAATCACGATATCGGGCAAATGCTCACGAGCCAGTTGCAGGGCATCCACTCCATTATCCGTCTCCGCAATAACCTCATAGCCATGGCGCTCCATCAGCATACGAACAGCAAGGCGAATGACGGGATGATCGTCCACGATCAGCACTTTATTCATGGGCAGTCCAATTTTCGCTTTTCGAATTTTCAGAGTGAGCACAATAGCTTAGTCGTTTAGTGCTTTGCATGGCGCGCCCCCCTTGGGACTGACAGCCAAAGACCATTCCCACAATTAGCGCAGAATACTCCTACAAATATCAGTCTAAATGACGCTACATAAGAGGCCATCACAAGTCTGCCTGCGCTGAAAAAGAGAAATTAACTGATTTGTACAAAGTCAAGATAATGGGGCGTGGCTCAACTAATAGAATTATTATGTTCAGGTCAAGCATTTTTCAAATATCCCTTTGGACTAATAAACATGCATTACACCGACCTGGTGGATCTTCAAGCTATCGACATCCGTGACAACAGGTCGAGCACTCAGTCTAGGTAGCTTCAAGCCATCACCAGAAAAGGTGCTTTCATATTCCCTTCACACGTCCTCAAATTTTCCGGACCTCACGAGCACAAACACACTGTTACATTTCTGAGACACTGGCCCTGTGCTTCGGCGGCGAGGTTCAATATGTCAGAACACCGCCACATTAAGCGTCACGGTTGTGCCAACAGAATATTTCAGGCCATCAGCCTCTGCGACGTTTAAAAAATACACACTTTGCAGCAGCAATTTTGTAAATATATATATTTTACGAAAATTCCTACTTAGATTTCGGAAACGACTGAGCATTCAAGCAAGAATGGCCTCCTTGCTCATTTAATTGTGCGGTATTCATGCACCGCACAAGCCATAAAATCGGACAACCTCTACCTCATAAGAAATTTCCAAAAATAATGCATGACTTTTCTGACAGAGACCGACCTCAGGCAGCCAACCGGCTGAAAGCTAATACTATATCCCCATGCAAATCCATATACCCTCACTAAAGAGGAAATGTACTACAACACTAACAGACGTTGAAAATCACCATGTAAGAAAATCAATTGCCTTATAAATCAATCCCTCTAGCGAAAGCTTTTTTACTTGCAAATTTTATTACCAGTCGTTACTTTTTCAAGAACCCTTCCACTAATCACAGATAAAACATGCAGGACTACATGAAACCCACTTAACAAATGATGCCAATTTGACCCATCAAAAAAGCGTTGCTTTAAATGGACTCTCCCTCACTAGAGAGCCGAAGGGATTCGGGCAGCACGAACATGCCCCCATCCGAACAGCCTCCGCTGACCGCGCCCTGATATGGACCGACGATTCTTTTTTGAATGGGCCCTGTGTACAACCATGTTCAAAAAGGGATATATCATGAACAACAAAATCTCCGGTGCCTGCCCTCAAGAGGCAGACTCTCTGGATCTTGCGGCAGCTGTTGAACACTTTGTAGCCCAGGGCGGCGTTATTGACATCGTCTCGCAAGCTGCACATCAGGCAGCCACACTGGGTACCTCCAGTGCAAAAACAGCACCTGAAATTGCAGCCGTTGATAACCCTGAAAAGTTGCAAACCCTCAAAGCGCTAGTGGCGAAAGGCGCCGGAATTAACGCACTGCAATACTCGCTGAGAATGAACAAGAGAGATATCAAACAACTGGCCGCGGAGCACGGTGTAAAAATCGCATTCAGCCGCCCGGTCAGCGAAACCGGTAGAGCACATCGGTCTGAAACGTCAGATATTGACGATACTGTGGCGGGGCATGCAATGCATTACTCAAGCCTTGGATACTCCGCACCCGAGATTGCCAACATTCTCGGCTTGAGCGTTCGCCAGGTATGGAACATAGGAAAAGCGTATCGATTCGAATTCAAGATAAACGAGGGCGACCCCTCCCCTTAGAAGGGTTTAAAAAAGAAAACTGAAAAAACAAAGAAAACTCATACACGATTCAGGTAAGCGTGCACCTCTTTTGAAGTTCACCGAACCTACACCCTCTTTCTCCATTAAGGTCTTATTTGAGAAAACACCATGAAACTACTACCACGCCTTATCAACCCGATCAGCATCATCGCGATGTTCGCTGCCTTGTGTGAAGCATCAGCGACAACGGTACTCCCTCATCTTGATGAAGAAAACCGTCAGATTTATATATGGTTTCTTATTGCGTTTCCCTCTGCACTGGTTGTGTTATTTTTCCTCACGCTCAATTTCAACAGCCGGGTTCTTTATCCTCCAGTCGATCCATCAGATAAATAGCCTGGTCGCTATCAAGGCTTTCGGAAAACCCAGTGTATGTCCGCCCCTCCTCGCCACCTTGTTAAAGCGCACAAAGACGCTCAGCGTGAAGACACGCTCATGCAGGCGTAACGATCTGGCAAACACGTTAGATATAGAATTTACAGGGAGAATAAAAATTCGGAAAAATCATGACGCACTGAAACGTCACAACTGAACGCGGGCAGATTTATCCCCGCCCCTTAGGCACCACGGCAGCACATTGAACGGCAACTTTGGACGCCGCAAAGGTAACTGAACAGACTGCAAGAGCCGCCGCGCAGGCAGCATCTCGCAAGTCTCAGTCATTTTCAGATGCAGCACCCCAAAGGTGCTGCATCTTCATTTCAGGACACGTCGTTAAAACAGTTTACGGCCCTTGTTCGCTGCAATACGCATGCGCAGCGCATTGAGCTTGATGAAGCCTGCAGCATCTGCCTGGTTATAAGCGCCACCATCTTCTTCGAAGGTCGCGATATTGGCATCAAACAGGGACTCATCAGACTTGCGACCGGTCACGATCACGTTGCCTTTGTAGAGCTTGAGGCGCACCACGCCATTCACGTGAGCCTGCGACGCGTCAATCATCTGCTGCAGCATCTGACGCTCAGGGCTCCACCAGTAACCGGTGTAGATCAGGCTGGCGTACTTGGGCATCAACTCATCTTTGAGATGAGCCACTTCGCGGTCCAGAGTGATCGACTCGATGGCACGGTGAGCGCGCAGCATGATAGTGCCGCCTGGCGTCTCGTAGCAGCCGCGGGATTTCATACCCACGTAACGGTTCTCGACGATGTCCAGACGACCGATACCGTGCTCGCCACCGATACGGTTGAGCGTTGCCAACACAGTGGCAGGCGTCATCTCAACGCCGTCCAGCGCGACGATGTCGCCGTTGCGGTAAGTCAGCTCCAGATATTGTGGGGTGTCCGGAGCCTTCTCCGGGGACACGGTCCAACGCCACATGTCTTCTTCGTGCTCGGTCCAGGTGTCTTCCAGCACGCCGCCTTCATAGGAGATGTGCAGCAGGTTGGCATCCATGGAGTATGGAGACTTCTTCTTGCCGTGACGCTCGATCGGGATCGCGTGCTTCTCGGCGTAGTCCATCAGCTTCTCGCGGGACAACAGGTCCCACTCGCGCCATGGGGCAATGACTTTCACGCCAGGCTTCAGTGCGTATGCACCCAGTTCGAAACGAACCTGGTCGTTACCTTTACCGGTAGCGCCGTGGGAAATGGCGTCAGCGCCGGTTTCGTTGGCGATTTCGATCAGGCGCTTCGCAATCAGCGGACGAGCGATAGAGGTACCGAGCAGGTACTCGCCTTCGTAGACGGTGTTGGCGCGGAACATCGGGAACACGAAATCACGCACGAACTCTTCGCGCAGGTCATCGATGTAGATTTCTTTGACGCCCATGGCTTTTGCCTTGGCGCGTGCGGGTTCGACTTCTTCGCCCTGACCCAGGTCAGCGGTAAAGGTCACTACTTCGCAGTTATACGTATCTTGCAGCCACTTGAGGATTACCGAAGTATCCAGGCCACCGGAATACGCGAGAACTACCTTGTTTACGTCCGCCATGCCATCACTCCACCGGGTTGTACGGAAAACCGGTGATTCTACCGCTCAAACGGCGTGATTTACAGTAGCGCGACAGCTTCTGACGATGAAGCGACAGATTATGTCGATCTGGCGACGAGTGGCGAGTCGTCGTCAGATTTTCGCGGGAGCCGTGTTCAACGCAACAGGAGCGGGTCTTTCATCCGGCGCAATACGCTCCAGATGGATGTTTACGCGACGGTTGCGCGCACGGTTGGCGTTGTTGGTATTAGGCACCAGCGGATAGCGTTCGCCGTGGAAACGCAGAGTAATCTGCTCTTCGGGAATGCCTTGAGCCTTAAGAAAATCCATGACAGCCAAGGCGCGACGCCGGGACAAGTCACGATTGGTCAGGCGATTGCCACTGTTATCTGAATGTCCGTCCAGTTCGACGTGATTAACCGTCGGATCGGCTTTGAGATAGGCCACGATGGTTTGCAAGCGAGCCTTGGCTTGCGCATCAAGATCGATGCCTCCGCCCGGGAAACCGACTTCGCCCTGCTTGACCTGGTCGTAGTTCATCGGCAGCAGTTTGGTGACGCACTGCTGATAATCGCTGAAGGCTTTATTGAATTTGACCGGTAGCAGGCGCACTTCGGTGGTACCAGCAGCATCACGGGAGTAATGGCGGATGACCGGGCTGCGACCTTCCATCAGACCGCTGATCAGCCGACTGGCCTGTACCTGCGAACTGCTGAACGGAAATTCACCATTATTGACTTTGACTGAACCCAGATTGATATCGCCGCGCCCCGGCTGCCATGGCGCAGCAGCCGCCAAAAGGGTCGCCGAGCCGCCGCCCGCCATCCCGCCGGCCGACTTGATCCGGAATGTGGCCTGCTCACCTGCACGACGCACGAACTCACCCGCACCGAAATCGGTGATGGGCTGGCTGAGGCGACACTCGAACTGATCGCCTTCCACTTTCCACTCAATACTTTCCAGACGGGTCTGGAAAGTCATTGCCATGGCCGGGAAGCTGGCGAACACGCTGAGCAGGGCTAGATATCGCTGGCGCACGGGAGGCTCCACTAAAAAATGACTGCATAACAAAAAGACTTCCTACAACGGGCTATCGGTAACTTCCTACAAAACTTGATAGCGGGTGCCTGAGAGAGTCTTTTCCGGTAGCATTCCCAGCGAGTTTGACCCGCCTGGAATCCCCAATGTCCGACCTCCTGACCCTTTTGCGTCCCGACGACTGGCACATACACCTCCGCGATGGAGCTGTTTTGCCCCACACCGTTGCTGACGTTGCGCGCACTTTTGGCCGCGCAATCATCATGCCTAACCTGGTACCGCCCGTTCGCAATGCTCAGGAGGCCGACGCTTATCGTCAGCGCATCCTGGCGGCTCGCCCTGCCGGCAGCCCGTTCGAACCGCTGATGGTGCTTTACCTGACTGACTTGACGCAGCCGGAAGATATCCGCACGGCCAAAGCCACTGGCTTTATCCATGCTGCCAAGTTGTACCCGGCCGGAGCGACCACCAACTCCGATTCGGGTGTGACCAGCATCGACAAGATTTTCCCTGTTCTCGAAGCAATGGCCGAAGTCGGCATGCCGCTTCTGGTACACGGAGAAGTGACCCGTAGCGACATCGACGTGTTTGATCGCGAGAAAATCTTCATTGATGAACACCTGACGCGTGTCGTTGAACGCTTCCCGACACTCAAAGTGGTGTTTGAACACATCACCACCGCTGAGGCTGTGCAGTTCGTCAATCAGGCTTCGGCCAATGTCGGCGCCACGATTACTGCGCATCACTTGCTCTATAACCGCAACCACATGCTGGTGGGCGGGATTCGTCCGCACTTCTATTGCCTGCCGATTCTGAAGCGCAATACGCACCAGACCGCGCTGCTTGATGCAGCTACCGGTGGAAGCACGAAGTTCTTCCTCGGCACCGATTCGGCGCCGCATGCCCAGCATGCCAAGGAAAACGCTTGCGGTTGTGCAGGCTGCTACACCGCCTATGCAGCGATCGAGATGTACGCTGAGGCTTTCGAGCAACGTAATGCACTGGACAAACTGGAAGGGTTCGCCAGCCTCCACGGTCCGGCGTTCTACGGCCTGCCTGCGCCTCAGGACACTATTACGCTGGTCCGTGAAGAATGGACCGCGCCCACCAGTCTGCCGTTTGGCGAGCTGTCCGTAATACCGCTGCGCGCCGGTGAAAAACTGCGCTGGCGTCTGCTGGAGAAACACGCGTGAGTGAAGATCATTTCGACGACGAACAGGAAGGTCAGGGCGGCGGTTCGCGCCACCCCATGGCAGCCCGTTTTCGCGGCTACCTGCCTGTTGTCATCGATGTAGAGACCGGTGGCTTCAATTGCGCTACCGACGCCCTGCTGGAAATTGCGGCAGTGACCATCGGCATGGACGAAGACGGATTTGTGTTCCCGGAGCACACGCACTTCTTCCGCGTAGAACCGTTCGAGGGCGCCAACATCGAGGCGGCCGCCCTTGAGTTCACCGGTATCAAACTCGATCATCCATTGCGTATGGCCGTCAGTGAAGAAACCGCGCTGAATGACATCTTCCGTGGTGTTCGCAAGGCACTGAAGGCCAATGGATGCAAGCGTGCGGTGCTGGTCGGCCACAACGCCAGCTTCGACCTGGGCTTTCTGAACGCGGCGGTTGCGCGGCTCGACATGAAGCGTAACCCGTTCCACCCCTTCTCCAGCTTCGACACCGCGACGCTGGCCGGGCTTGCCTACGGCCAGACCGTTCTTGCCAAGGCCTGTCAGGCAGCCGGTATCGACTTCGACGGCCGTGAAGCGCACTCAGCGCGTTACGACACCGAGAAAACCGCCGAGCTGTTCTGCGGCATCGTCAATCGCTGGAAGCAGATGGGTGGCTGGGAAGATTTCGGCGACTGATTAACAACTGCAATTCTGTTGTGACTGAGCTGATGTTATCGCGGGCAAGCGCGCTCCTACAGTTGGATCGCGTTTCAGCTGTAGGAGCGCGCTTGCCCGCGAATGCTTTTTAACAGGCCACAACAAATCCCACTGTCATCCCCCCTTTCAGCCACTAATGCGCCCCTCACCTGATGTAATTTCACCACTCGTCGGTACAGAGAGAAACCTTCTCAATGAGTTTTGACAAGCATTCTCATTAACATTAGTATCCCCGGCAACGAGAAATTACAGCGATGGTTCTCATTTATGTATGTCTGCCTCTGCCAAGGTGTTACCGACGGTCAAATCCGAGATGCAATATTCGAGGGTTGCTGCAGTTACAAAGACGTCCGTGAAACACTGGGTGTTGCCACCAAATGTGGCAAATGCGCCTGTTTAGCCAAAGAAGTGGTACGCGAAACCCTTACCGAGCTGCAAACCAGCCAGGCGGCGTTAGCTTATCCAGCAGAATTTTCACCCGCCTGATTGACCTATTTCAAAGAACCGGACCTAGTGTCCGGTTTTTTTATGCCTGTAATTCAAACGCTTAGCGTCAAGATGCGGAACACAAACATTCTTATTCCTATTTAATTTCACTTATTATTCAATAACTTAGGTTTGACAGACTAATACGCGCAGATCAAACTCGCGCTTTATATATACAAGCCATCGGCAGGACCTCAAAAATGAAAGGCGACATTACAGTCATCCAGCATCTCAACAGGATCCTCGGAAACGAGCTGGTCGCGATCAATCAGTACTTCCTGCATGCCCGCATGTATGAAGATTGGGGCCTGAACAAGCTGGGCAAGCACGAGTATCGCGAATCCATCGACGAGATGAAGCACGCTGACAAGCTCATCAAGCGCATCCTGTTCCTGGAAGGCCTGCCTAACCTGCAAGAGCTGGGCAAAATCCTGATCGGCGAACACACCAAGGAAATGCTTGAGTGCGACCTGAAGATCGAACACAAAGGCCTGGTTGATCTCAAAGCAGCCATTGCTCACTGCGAAGTCATCGGTGACTTTGGTAGCCGTGAAATGCTGGAAGACATACTCGAGTCCGAGGAAGAACATATCGACTGGCTGGAAACCCAACTGGGCCTGATCGAGAAAATCGGTATCGAGAACTACCTGCAATCGCAGATGGGCGAAGACTGATCCATCTGGTCTGCCGGTAACGAAAAAGCCCCGCTTTCGAGAGAAAGCGGGGCTTTTCTTTGTCGCTACGTTGGTGCCGTATGCACACCAACCGGTAGGAGCAAACTTGTTCGCGAAGCGTCAGGTCAGCCAACACATCTGCAAACCGGTCAACCGCTTCGCCAACAAGTTGGCTCCTACAGGTAAGCGGCCAAGGTGACGGTAACGAAAAAGCCCGCCTTCTCTCGAAAGCGGGCTTTTCTTTGTCGCTACGTTGGTGCCGTATGAACACCAACCGGTAGGAGCGAACTTGTTCGCGAAGCGTCAGGTCAGCCAACACATCTGCAAACCGGTCAACCGCTTCGCCAACAAGTTGGCTCCTACAGGTAAGCGGCCAAGGTGACGCTAACGAAAAAGCCCGCCTTCTCTCGAAAGCGGGCTTTTCTTTGTCGCTACGTTGGTGCCGTATGAACACCAACCGGTAGGAGCGAACTTGTTCGCGAGGCGTCAGGTCAGCCAACACATCTGCAAACCGGTCAACCGCTTCGCCAACAAGTTGGCTCCTGCAGGTGAGCGACTCTTATCAGGCTTCGGTATTACCCGCAGCTGCCTTGGCTGCTGCGCCTTTCACCAGCTCTTGCAGCGAGCCGTCAGCCTGCATTTCCGTGATGATATCGCTACCGCCGACCAACTCACCGGCCACCCACAGTTGCGGGAACGTTGGCCAGTTGGCGTACTTTGGCAGGTTGGCGCGGATTTCAGGATTTTGCAGGATGTCGACATAAGCGAATTTTTCGCCACATGCCATCAACGCCTGGGAAGCCTTTGCCGAAAAGCCGCACTGCGGGGCATTCGGAGCACCTTTCATGTAGAGCAGAATGGTGTTGTTGGCAATCTGGTCTTTGATCGTTTCGATGATATCCATGGAGCACCTCGGCTTAACTTTTCCGACTCAGTTGTCGACACGGTGGCGCATTGTAACGGAAACCCGAGCGCTACGCTCAGCCTTACCTTACGCCGGCGATCATGCCGCAGCGACCTGAACGCTCACGCCATTGAGTACCGCATTGCCGGAAAGGCTATCAAGTTCTCGCTCATCGGTCAGGTCGTTGGCACTCTCCCCCGGCTGCTGCGCGGCAATGTCCATCTGCACACCGGGTTTGGCATGCCCCCAGCCATGAGGCAGGCTGACTACGCCCGGCATCATGTCCAGACTGGCTAAAACCTGCACCTCAATAACGCCCACCCGGGAACTCACGCGTACTTGCTGCCCGTCGCTCAAGCCACGACTGACCAAGTCATCAGGGTGCATCAACAGATGATGACGAGGCTTGCCCTTAACCAACCGATGATAGTTATGCATCCACGAATTGTTGCTGCGTACATGGCGGCGGCCGATCAGTAACAACTCACCCGCTGCCGGAGCGTCAACCCGCGCAAACCGCTTGAGGTCCGACAGGACAACATCAGGCGCGGCCTGAATACGGCCATTGGCGGTCTTCAGACGCGGGCCGAGATTGGGCTTCAACGCGCCAAGGTCCAGACCATGAGGATGCTCCCGCAAGGTGTCCAGCGAAAGCTTGTAATCCGAACCATCACCGTAAAGACCCGCACGCAGACCGCGATCAATCATCAGCGCCGGAGGCATCGTCGGCTTCAACTCTCGCCCCGCCCTTGCGGCAAAGGCTTTCGCCAGCCCGACGAAGATTTCCCAGTCGTGCAGCGCCCCCTCGGGTTTGGCCAGAATGGCCCGATTGAAGCGCGTGACGTTACGCACCGCAAACGTGTTGAACGTCGTGTCGTAGTGGTCATTTTCCAGTGCCGAGGTCGAAGGCAGAATCAGATCGGCATGGCGCGTGGTCTCGTTGATGTAAAGATCGATGCTGAGCATGAACTCCAGACCATCCAGCGCCTGATCAAGCTGGCGGCCATTGGGCGTCGATAAAACCGGGTTGCCTGCGACTGTCACCAGGGCCTTGATCTGCCCCTCCCCCTCATTGAGCATTTCTTCCGCCAATGCCGCGACTGGCAGCTCACCGGCGTATTCCGGCAACCCGGAAATCCTGCTTTGCCATTGATTGAAATGACCGCCGGACGTTGCGCCCACCAGATCCACCGCTGGCTCGGTACAGAGCACACCGCCCACCCGATCAAGATTGCCTGTCACCAGATTGATCAACTGCACCAGCCAGTGACACACCGTGCCGAACACCTGAGTGGAAATGCCCATTCGCCCATAACACGCAGCTTTGTCAGCAGCGGCGAAGTCTCGCGCCAGCTGGCGAATCTGCCCGGCCGGTACCCCACATCGCAGACTCATGGCTTCGGCACTGAAATCAGCGATAGCGGCCCGCACCAGATCCAGCCCGTCCACTGGCAAATGGCTGTCGCGGATGAGGCCCTCCTCGAACAACGTATTCAGCAACCCAAACAGTAAGGCTGCATCGCCACCCGGTCGCACAAAAATATGCTGATCGGCGATTGCAGCCGTTTCAGTGCGCCGAGGATCGACCACCACGACTTTTCCACCGCGAGCCTGGATAGCCTTCAAACGTTTTTCGACATCCGGCACGGTCATGATGCTGCCATTGGATGCCAGCGGGTTCCCGCCCAGAATCAGCATGAAATCGGTGTGATCGATATCGACGATGGGCAGCAGCAAGCCGTGGCCATACATCAGGAAACTGGTCAGGTGATGGGGAAGCTGGTCGACAGAGGTCGCCGAGTAGCGATTACGGGTTTTCAGCAAACCCAGAAAGTAATTGCTATGGGTCATCAACCCGTAGTTGTGTACGCTCGGATTGCCCTGATAGACCGCTACGGCGTTCTGGCCATAACGTTGCTGGATATCCAGCAACCGCTCGGCGACCAGATCAAATGCCGCCTGCCACTCGATGGGCCGCCACTGATCGCCCACACGCTGCATGGGTTGGCGTAATCGGTCAGGGTCATTCTGAATATCTTGCAGCGCCACCGCCTTGGGGCAAATGTGGCCGCGACTGAACGAGTCCAGGGGATCGCCCTTGATCGAAGTGATCGACACCTGATTTTCAGCACTGGTGGTGGTCTCGATGCTCAAGCCACAGATGGCTTCGCAGAGATGGCAGGCACGGTGATGGAGGGTCTTGGTCATGGCCAGCCTCATATTTTGTCAGGACGACCTGAAACGATCGCTCAAACGAAACTATGGGGCGTGGCTTGCGACTGCGCCAGAGACGTTCGTCTCATGAATCGACAGGCATCAGGCGGGCCGATGACTAAAAACGATCAACCGCCGATAGGGGTGATTTTGCGCTGCAGCTGGATTTCGTGGACCGTTTCGATCTGCTCTTGAGCCAGATGAACGCCGGTCAACTCGCCGATCAGGCGCCAGTGTTCATCAAGCCCGGAACTGATTGTCGCCATCCGGTCGATCATGTGTCGTCCGGCAGCCCGGGTGACTTCATCGTTACTGCGCAACAGCTCGAAAGACATGGACGTCATCGAAGCTGTGAGGTGCGTAAGGGTACGAGCCGTGAGCCCGAGTAATTCCGTCAACTGTTTTTCTTTAGATTCCATTCCCCACCCCCTGATACGCGATGCGCAGTTATAACCTACGGCGATTATTTATGGAACGGGCTAACAGTGCGCCGCGTGAAGCAGATCGCATAAGCCAACGATATGACCTTCCGAAAGTAAAACTGTTGCAGAAATCGCACCAATTGCAATGTCACATCGCGGCAGTGTACAAATACCTGCCTCGGTTGCCAGAAAATGGCCAGTTGCCGCCAGCCAGAGCATTATCTGGTTCGAGAGCGCCATCAAGTTCTAAATGCAAAAAACGCCTGTGTTGCGAATAAAAAACATTCGGACATGAGCATCCTATTGGTAAGAGGCGACATTTTTTTATACCATCGCGCCTTCCCTATTCGTCGCCCCGTGCGGCTTCCGCCGCAGGTCTCGCCCGTTTTCCCGATAAAACCCGGCTTTGAGCATCTGCGGTCTGTTGCAAAAAAGGTAGTTAATAATGAACGCCAGGCACTTTCTCTCGATGATGGATTACAAGCCAGAAGAACTCCTGCGCTTGATCCGTCGAGGCGTAGAGCTCAAAGACCTGCGAAACCGAAGCGTGCTTTTCGAACCGTTGAAAGGTCGGGTTCTGGGCATGATCTTCGAGAAATCTTCGACTCGTACCCGTGTTTCGTTTGAAGCCGGCATGATCCAGCTTGGCGGTCAGGCCATCTTTTTGTCCCCTCGTGACACCCAATTGGGCCGTGGCGAGCCGATTGCCGATTGCGCGAAAGTGCTTTCAAGCATGCTTGATGCCGTGATGATCCGTACTTTTGCCCATAGCAATCTGACCGAGTTCGCCGCTAATTCCCGCGTGCCTGTCATCAATGGCCTGTCCGATGACTTGCACCCCTGCCAACTGCTGGCCGACATGCAGACCTTCCTTGAGCATCGCGGCTCAATCAAAGGCAAGACCGTTGCCTGGATCGGCGACGGCAACAACATGTGCAACAGCTATATAGAAGCCGCGATCCAGTTCGACTTCCAGTTGCGCGTGGCTTGCCCTGAAGGCTATGAGCCAAATCCGGAGTTTCTGGCGCTGGCGGGTGATCGCGTGACTGTGCTGCGTGATCCGCGTGCAGCAGTGGCGGGTGCGCATCTGGTGAGCACCGATGTCTGGACTTCCATGGGCCAGGAAGAAGAAACCGCCAGGCGCATCGCCTTGTTCACCCCGTTCCAGGTCACCCGCCCCCTGCTCGATCTCGCTGACAAAGACGTGCTGTTCATGCATTGCCTGCCAGCGCATCGTGGCGAAGAAATCAGCGTCGACCTGCTTGACGATCCTCGCTCTGTGGCATGGGACCAGGCTGAAAATCGCCTGCATGCACAGAAGGCGCTGCTGGAGTTTCTGGTTGCGCCTGCCTGCCAGCCAGCATGAGTTCGCCACTGCTGCTGAACCTGCGCAATCTGGCCTGTGGATATCAGGAACAACGCGTGGTGCAGGATTTGAACCTGCACCTCAACGCAGGGGATATCGGCTGCTTGCTGGGCTCATCGGGCTGTGGCAAGACCACGACTTTACGCGCCATTGCCGGGTTCGAGCCGGTTCACGCCGGGGAAATTACTCTGGCTGGCGAAGTCATCTCCAGGCCAGGCTTTACCCTGCCTCCTGAGAAACGCCGGATCGGCATGGTGTTTCAGGATTACGCGCTTTTCCCGCACTTGAGCGTTGCCGAGAATGTCGCCTTTGGCATTCGCAAGCATCCACGCCTCAAGCAAGTGACCGACGAGCTATTGGAGCTGGTCAATCTGGGCGCCTTAGGCAAACGCCTGCCTCATGAATTGTCCGGCGGCCAACAGCAACGCGTTGCGCTGGCACGTGCGTTGGCGCCAGAGCCGCAACTGCTGCTGCTCGACGAACCGTTTTCCAATCTGGACGGCGAACTTCGCCGCCGCCTCAGTCACGAGGTCCGCGACATCCTCAAGGCCCGAGGCACCAGCGCAATACTGGTCACACACGATCAGGAAGAAGCCTTCGCTGTCAGCGATCATGTAGGCGTCTTCAAAGAAGGTCGTCTGGAACAATGGGACACGCCCTACAACCTGTATCACGAACCGCTGACTCCCTACGTCGCCAGCTTTATCGGTCAGGGGTATTTCATTCGCGGCGTCATGATTGACCCGCAATCCGTTCAGACCGAATTGGGTGTACTGCAAGGCAACCGCGCTTACTCAGGCACAAAAGGCAGCGCAGTGGACGTATTGCTGCGACCGGATGACATCGTCTTCGATGCCGATAGCACTCTTGCCGCCCGCGTCACCAGCAAAACCTTTCAGGGCGCAGCGACGCTTTACCGCCTGCAACTGCCTACCGGCAGCCAACTGGAAGCGGTTTTCCCTAGCCATGCGGATTATCAACCCGGTGAGCAGGTAGGCATTCGGGTATCGGCCGACCATCTGGTGCTGTTCCCGGCGGCAGGTAGTGTGGCGGTGCAGCAGGCGGTTTAGCCCAGACTCACCATCAACGTCCCGCCGGCCACCAGCGTGGCATGCCCGCCGATCTTCACCCGATCCCCTTCCAGCCGACAGAACAACGCCCCGCCACGTTCAGAACACTGGTAGGCATTGAGCACATCCTTGCCCAGTCGACCGGCCCAGTACGGAATCAACACACAGTGGGTCGAGCCGGTGACCGGATCTTCGGGAATGCCAATTGCCGGAGCGAAATAGCGCGAGACGAAGTCAGCGTGTTCACCCTTCGCGGTCACGATCACACCAGGCCAGGGCAACCGTGCCAGCGCCGCCATGTCAGGCGTGCATTCACGCACTGCCTGTTCGGACTCAAGCACCACCATCAACTCCGCCGAACCCAGCGCATCAACAATACTGGTGCCCAAGGCACGCTCAAGCTCAATGGTCACGCCGACCTCGTGAGGAATCATCGCCGGGAAGTCCAGCAGCAATAGCCCCTCCTCACGCGTGACGCTCAGAGCACCTGACTTGCTGAAAAAATCGAGCTGCTCCGAAGGCTCGCTGAAAATATTAAACAGCACATGAGCAGCAGCCAGCGTCGCATGCCCACACAAGGGGACTTCAGTCCTGGGCGTGAACCAGCGGATGTGCCAACCGAGCGCCTCGCGAACAACGAACGCGGTTTCCGCTAGATTGTGTTCAGCGGCAATGCGCTGCATCAACTCATCAGCCAGCCATGCATCGAGGCGATAAACCATCGCCGGATTGCCACTGAACGGACGATCACTGAAGGCGTCGACCTGATGAAACTCGAGATACATAAGTGATGCTCCAGTGCGATTGAAAGCCTTGGTTACTCTGGCCAAACAAAATGCAAACCAGTGAATTGGAATGCATTTCTGTAGGAGCTGCCGCAGGCTGCGAAGCGTTCATCCTGACACACCGCTATCGCAGCCTTCGGCAGCTCCTACAGATTCTGTGACTGCCGCGAACCTGGCGGCAGTTATTGAAATTCTTCCGTAGGTGAGTTGCGTGCAGCTACAAAGCAGAGAACTACTTTCAGCCGCGCCCCACCGGCGCAAACATCGCGCCGGTATGTTCAGCAAGTGCCTTCGGCGCCAGTTCTACTTCAAGACCGCGCCGCCCGGCACTGACGTAAATCGTCGCGAACTGCTCAGCGCTTTGATCAATAAAAGTACGCAACCGCTTCTTCTGACCCAGCGGGCTGATACCGCCCAAGAGATAGCCGGTGGAGCGCTGCGCAGCAGCCGGGTCAGCCATTTCGGTTTTCTTGGCCTTCGCAGCGGTTGCCAACGCCTTGAGGTCCAGGGTGCCAACAACCGGCACCACAGCGACCAGCAATTCACCTTTTTCAGTACTTGCCAGCAGTGTCTTGAATACCTGCGCCGGTTCGAGGCCCAACTTCTCCGCCGCCTCAAGGCCATAAGAGGCAGCTTTGGGGTCATGTTCGTAACTGTGTATTCGGTGTTCAGCACGAACTTTTTTCAACAGATCCAGTGCAGGTGTCATACAGCGCTCCAAGGCCAAGGCGACCATTACTGGTGGATTATTCTAGGCGACCAACCGCCTGTATACCCCGCGATTACTGGGCAGGACGTGAAATGCTCAAAAAAATCAAAGAAGGTGTACACAACCCCGATCAATGCGCGTAAAAAGCCCTGCGCCTGACAGTGCCCACAGGTTCGGTTCCACCCTCAGCCACATTCGTTCCTGTTTATTTTTTTTCGTTTGCGAATATTCACTGGAACTTTAGTTCCATTTAAGGTCGAATCCAGAGGTCGAGGATGGGGTTTCCTCGAGCTCGTTAAAAGACGCGCACTGGTGGATTTCACACAGAGCCGCACAAGAACAAAAAAGAGGTTTACATGACGAATGCACTGCAAGAACCAACGCTGAAAGGTCAATGCGTGGCCGAATTCATGGGCACCGCCCTGATGATTTTTTTCGGTACCGGCTGTGTCGCAGCGCTCAAGGTTGCGGGTGCCACGTTCGGGCTTTGGGAAATCAGCATTATCTGGGGCCTGGCAGTCGCCATGGCTATCTATCTGAGCGCAGGTGTTTCCGGCGCGCACCTCAATCCGGCCGTCAGCATCGCGCTGAGTATTTTTGCCGGTTTTGAAAAACGAAAACTACCCTTCTACATCGCCGCACAAATCGCAGGTGCCTTTTGCGGTGCCGGTCTGGTTTATCTGCTGTACACCAGCCTGTTCTTCGAATTCGAACAAACGCATCAGATGATTCGTGGTTCAGTTGCCAGCCTTGAACTCGCCTCAGCATTTTCCACCTATCCCAACCCGGCCATTTCCGTAGGTCAGGCTGCACTGGTGGAATGTGTAATCACGGCGATTCTGATGTGCGTCATCATGTCCTTGACTGACGACAACAACGGCCTGCCCCGCGGCGCACTCGCGCCTCTGCTAATCGGTTTGCTGGTGGCACTGATTGGCGCCTCGACTGCTCCACTGACTGGCTTCGCGATGAATCCGGCCCGGGATTTTGGTCCTAAACTGATGACGTTCCTCGCGGGCTGGGATGAAGTCGCGTTTACCGGTGGCCGTGACATACCGTATTTTCTGATTCCGATTTTCGCGCCGATTCTTGGTGCGTGCCTCGGTGCCGCTGGCTATCGTGCGCTGATTGCGCGCCATCTGCCACGCGCCGTTCCTGCTGTAGAGACTGTGGCTGTAAAAGACGCTGACGTTGTTCCAGGCAAAGCCCAGATTTCATCTTGAATCTCGCGCGTCTGCTTTTAACTTCACCCATTAGCACAAGGCAATCGACATGACCGACTCACAGAACAAGAACTACATCATTGCCCTCGATCAGGGCACGACCAGCTCTCGTGCAATCATCTTTGACCGCGACGCCAATGTCGTCAGCACCGCGCAAAGCGAATTCGTTCAGCATTACCCCCAAGCGGGTTGGGTTGAACATGATCCTATGGAGATCTTCGCCACTCAAACCGCGTGCATGACCAAAGCACTGGCTCAGGCTGATCTGCACCACAATCAGATTGCCGCCATCGGTATCACCAACCAGCGTGAAACCACGGTTATCTGGGAAAAGGAAACCGGTCGTCCTATTTATAACGCCATCGTCTGGCAGTGCCGCCGCAGTACCGAAATCTGCCAGCAGCTCAAGCGCGACGGCATGGAAGAGTACATCAAGGACACCACTGGCCTGGTGATCGACCCGTACTTCTCGGGCACCAAGGTCAAGTGGATCCTCGACCACGTTGAAGGCAGCCGCGAACGCGCCCGCAAAGGCGAGCTGATGTTCGGCACCATTGATAGCTGGCTGATCTGGAAATTCACTGGCGGCAAGGTGCACGTCACCGACTACACCAACGCATCACGCACCATGCTCTTCAACATCCACACCCTGGAATGGGATCAGCGCATGCTCGACGTGCTGGATATCCCGCGCGAGATGCTCCCGGAAGTGAAAAGCTCGTCCGAAGTTTACGGCCAGAGCAAAAGCGGTATTCCGATTGCCGGTATCGCAGGCGATCAGCAAGCCGCGCTGTTCGGCCAGATGTGCGTCGAACCCGGTCAGGCCAAAAACACTTATGGCACCGGCTGCTTCCTGTTGATGAACACCGGCAAGAAAGCCGTGAAGTCCGCCCACGGCATGCTGACCACCATCGGTTGCGGTCCGCGTGGCGAAGTGGCTTACGCGCTGGAAGGCGCTGTGTTCAACGGCGGTTCGACGGTGCAATGGCTGCGTGACGAGCTGAAAATCATCACCGATGCCGTCGACACCGAATACTTCGCGGGCAAGGTCAAGGACAGCAACGGCGTTTATCTGGTGCCAGCATTTACCGGTCTGGGCGCTCCGTACTGGGACCCGTATGCCCGTGGTGCATTGTTCGGCCTGACACGCGGTGTGAAAGTCGATCACATCATCCGCGCAGCGCTGGAGTCCATCGCTTACCAGACACGCGACGTTCTGGACGCCATGCAGCAAGACTCGGGCGAACGCCTGAAATCCCTGCGGGTTGACGGCGGCGCAGTGGCTAACAACTTCCTCATGCAGTTCCAGGCCGACATCCTCGGCACTACGGTTGAACGCCCGAAAATGCGCGAAACCACTGCATTGGGTGCCGCCTATCTGGCCGGCCTGGCCATTGGTTTCTGGAGCAGCCTGGACGAGTTGAAGAACAAGGCGGTTATCGAGCGCGAGTTCGAGCCGCAATGTGCCGAAGAAGAGAAGGAAAAGCTCTACGCCGGCTGGCAGAAGGCCGTAGCGCGCACCCGCGACTGGGAACCGCACGACAACAACGACTAACGGTTACGCTTGCGACGGAGTGGCAGGATCATCGCTTTCGAGTTTCCGGCTGACAGGCAGTACACGCCTGCGGCATCATGGGCGCCATTTGGCAGCCTGAAGGACACTCAACAAAAATGAACCTGCCTCCCCGTCAACAGCAAATCCTCGAGCTGGTCCGTGAACGCGGCTATGTCAGCATCGAGGAAATGGCCACGCTATTCGTTGTAACCCCTCAGACTATCCGCCGCGATATCAATCAGCTTGCGGAATCGAACCTGTTGCGCCGCTACCACGGTGGCGCAGCTTATGACTCGAGCATTGAAAACACCGCTTACGCCATGCGTGCGGATCAGATGCGCGACGAGAAACAACGCATCGGCGAAGCCATTGCCGCACAGATCCCCGATCACGCGTCGATATTCATCAACATCGGTACGACCACCGAGTCGATCGCCCGCGCCCTGCTCAACCACAACAACCTGAAAATCATCACCAACAATCTGCACGTCGCCTCGATGCTCAGCGCCAAAGAGGATTTCGATGTCCTGCTGGCGGGCGGCAACGTGCGTCGTGACGGTGGTGTGATGGGTCAGGCAAGCGTGGACTTCATCAACCAGTTCAAAGTCGATTTCGCGCTGGTGGGCATCAGCGGGATTGATGAAGACGGCAGTCTGCTGGATTTCGATTATCAGGAAGTACGCGTCTCCCAGGCGATCATTGCCAACGCCCGGCAAGTCATTCTGGCTGCCGATTCCAGCAAGTTCGGCCGCAACGCCATGGTTCGTTTGGGACCGATCACCCTGATCGACTGCCTGGTAACTGACCAGGCCCCGGCTCCCGCACTGGTGCAGTTGCTGGCGCAGAACAAGATTCGGCTGGAAGTGGTTTAGAGCCAATCGCGCTTCGAAAGTCATATCCGTAGGACCAGCTTTAGCCGGGAGGGCCGTGGTTCTGCCAAAGAAGATTTAGCGAACAGCCCAAAGCCCTCCCGGCTAAAGCCGGTCCTACGGGTTTCCTGTGCCATCCCACCATGTTCACTTTTGTTCCTTTCTCCCTTCCCGATCAGTATTTTCAATGACAACTGACTGGAAGCCCCTGCGTTATTGAGCTATGATTTTCGAAAATGAACATTAATGTTCGAATTCGTTATCCGAGCAATAAACTCAGGAGGCCATCGATGCCCCATTCCAACGTGTCTACACCGCCACTTTCCGAGGTCTACGACATCGCCGTTATCGGTGGTGGGATCAATGGTGTCGGGATCGCAGCGGATGCCTCCGGTCGCGGTCTGTCAGTTTTTCTGTGTGAAAAAGACGACCTGGCCAGCCATACCTCTTCTGCCAGCAGCAAATTGATCCACGGTGGCCTGCGCTACCTGGAACATTACGAGTTCCGACTGGTGCGTGAAGCACTGGCAGAACGTGAAGTGCTGTTGGCCAAGGCGCCGCATATCGTCAAGCCGATGCGCTTTGTGCTGCCACACCGCCCACACTTGCGCCCTGCGTGGATGATCCGCGCCGGTCTGTTCCTTTATGACCACTTGGGCAAGCGCGAGAAGCTGCCGGGTTCGCGCAGCTTGCGTTTCGGTAGCGACAGCCCGCTGAAATCGAATATCACTCATGGTTTCGAATATTCGGATTGCTGGGTCGACGACGCCCGTCTCGTAGTGCTCAACGCCATGGCCGCCCGTGAACAAGGCGCGCACATTCACACCCAGACGCGCTGCCTGAATGCCCGCCGTACCAACGGCCTGTGGCACCTGCACATGGAGCGCGCCGATGGCACGCTGTTTTCGATCCGCGCCAAGGCGTTGGTCAATGCTGCCGGCCCATGGGTTGCCAAGTTCATTCGTGACGACCTGAAGCTGGATTCGCCGTACGGCATCCGTCTGATCCAGGGCAGCCACCTGATCGTGCCGAAACTGTATGAGGGGGAAAACGCGTTCATTCTGCAGAACGAAGACCAGCGCATCGTGTTCGCAATTCCTTATATGGAGCGCTTCACCATCGTCGGCACCACGGATCGCGAGTACCAAGGCGACCCGAACAAGGTCGAGATCACCGACGGCGAGATGGACTACATGCTCAAAGTGGCCAACGACCACTTCAAGAAGCAACTGAGCCGCGATGACGTTCTCAGCACATGGTCCGGCGTTCGTCCGCTGTGCAACGACGAGTCTGACAACCCTTCAGCCATCACCCGCGACTACACCCTGTCGCTGTCCGGTGGTGCTGATGAAGCACCAATCCTGTCGGTGTTCGGCGGCAAGCTGACCACCTATCGCAAGCTGGCAGAGTCGGCGATGGCGCAACTGGCCCCGTTCTTCAAGCAGATGAAGCCAAGCTGGACAGCCAAATCCAGTCTTCCCGGTGGCGAAGACATGACCACTCCGGCGGAGTTGGCCAACCAGTTGGTCAGCCGCTTTGGCTGGCTACCAGGCGAAATCGCGCAACGCTGGTCTCGCACTTACGGGAGCCGCACCTGGCGTCTGCTGGAAGGCGTACAGAGCATTGCCGATCTGGGCGATCACCTGGGCGCGGGCTTGTACACCCGGGAAGTCGACTACCTGTGCAGCACCGAATGGGCAACGACTGCTGATGACATTCTGTGGCGCCGCAGCAAACTCGGCCTGTTCATGACCGCTGAGGAGCGCGAAGGCGTTCAGCAGTATCTGGACACTGTGGCGCGTAACAAAGGTGCTTTTGCAGCGGCTTTGATAGGTGCTGCCGCTGCTCCTTTGCTTGTCACTGACACAGCGCTCGTGCACAGCAAATAAAGGCCTCAGTGGGAGCGAATTCATTCGCGAATGCGGTGTGTCAGACCCGGATGTTTTGTGGACTGCCCCCTTCGCGAATGAATTCGCTCCCACGGGTTCTGCATTTCTACCGCCAGTGCCCCATTCGGATTTCCGAACACCTCTCCCCCATTAGTTCGGCATCCCGGACGCCGGCCTCTCCCCCGCCTGGATCACACCCGGATTTATCCTCTTATAAATCAGCCAGTTAACCTCTATAAACCAGCTTGGCACGCCTCCTGCTCTGTAATAAGCAGTCGATTGCTTCGACCGTAGCCTGTCTTCTGTCGGCCGCCGTTGAAGCATGGACCGAAGAGGCGGCCGCCAGGTAGCAGGCCCCATAAAAAAAATAATTCGAGGTATAACCGATGCGCATCGTTCCCCATCTTCTGGGCGCAGCAATCGCTGCTGCTCTGATCAGCTCTCCAGTTTCTGCCGCCGAATTGACCGGCACCCTGAAGAAAATCAAAGAGTCCGGCACCATCACCCTCGGTCACCGCGACGCTTCGATCCCTTTCTCCTACATCGCTGATGCTTCCGGCGTGCCGGTGGGTTACTCCCACGACATCCAGCTGAAAATCGTTGAAGCCATCAAGAAAGACCTGGACATGCCGGACCTTAAGGTCAAGTACAACCTGGTCACTTCGCAAACGCGTATCCCGCTGGTGCAGAACGGCACCGTCGACGTTGAATGTGGTTCGACCACCAACAACGTTGAGCGCCAGCAACAGGTCGACTTCTCGGTCGGCATCTTCGAAATCGGTACCCGTCTGTTGTCCAAAGCAACTTCGGAATACAAGGATTTCGATAACCTGAAAGGCAAGAACGTCGTGACCACCGCGGGCACCACGTCCGAGCGCATCCTCAAGTCCATGAACGCTGACAAGCAAATGGGCATGAACGTGATCTCGGCCAAAGACCACGGCGAATCCTTCCAGATGCTGGAATCGGGTCGTGCAGTGGCATTCATGATGGACGACGCCTTGCTGGCCGGTGAAATGGCCAAGGCCAAGAAGCCGACTGACTGGGCTGTAACCGGTACCCCTCAGTCTTACGAAATCTACGGCTGCATGGTGCGTAAAGGCGATGAGCCGTTCAAGAAAGCCGTCGATGACGCCATCGTTGCGACCTACAAATCGGGCGAGATCAACAAGATCTACGAAAAGTGGTTCCAGGCTCCAATCCCGCCAAAAGGCCTGAACCTGAACTTCCCGATGAGCGACGAGCTGAAAAAACTGATCGCCGAACCGACCGACAAAGCGGCAGACGACAAAAAGGCCTAAGCGCCGATTACCCACTCGTCAATAAAACAGCCTGAGACCGCACCGTGCGGTTTCAGGATGCCGTGCATGCATCTGGATCGATCAGAGGGGAGACCCTGATGAATTACAACTGGGACTGGAGCGTTTTCTTCAGGTCCACTGGCGTCGGCAGCGAAACCTATCTGGACTGGTACATCTCAGGTCTGGGCTGGACTATCGCTATCGCTGTCGTTGCCTGGATCATCGCCTTGCTGCTGGGCTCCGTGCTCGGTGTCATGCGTACCGTACCGAACCGTATAGTTGCTGGTATTGCCACGGTCTACGTGGAAATCTTCCGTAATGTGCCGCTGCTGGTGCAGCTGTTCATCTGGTACTTCCTGGTGCCGGATCTGCTGCCTGAAGGCATGCAGGAGTGGTACAAGCAAGACCTGAACCCGACGACTTCCGCGTTCCTCAGCGTGATCGTCTGCCTGGGTCTGTTTACTGCTGCACGGGTGTGTGAACAAGTGCGCACCGGTATCGAAGCGCTGCCTCGCGGCCAGGAATCTGCTGCTCGCGCCATGGGTTTCAGACTGCCGCAGATCTACTGGAACGTGCTGCTGCCACAGGCTTACCGGATCATCATTCCGCCGCTCACCTCCGAATTCCTCAACGTGTTCAAGAACTCATCGGTGGCGTCGTTGATCGGCCTGATGGAATTGCTCGCGCAGACTAAACAGACCGCCGAGTTCTCCGCCAACCTGTTCGAAGCCTTCACCCTGGCGACACTGATCTACTTCACCCTGAACATGAGCCTGATGTTGCTGATGCGCCTGGTCGAGAAGAAAGTCGCTGTGCCCGGACTGATCTCCCTGGGGGGCAAATAATGGATATGGACTTTTCTGGAGTCGTTCAGGCCATTCCCGGTATGTGGAACGGCATGGTCATGACCCTGCAACTGATGGTCATGGGCATCATCGGCGGTCTGGTGCTGGGCACCCTTCTGGCTTTGATGCGCTTGTCGTCGAGCAAGCTGCTGGCCAACGTGGCCGGTGCTTACGTCAACTATTTCCGCTCCATTCCGCTGCTGCTGGTCATCACCTGGTTCTATCTGGCGGTGCCGTTCGTGCTGCGCTGGATCACCGGCGAAGACACGCCCATCGGTGCGTTCACCTCCTGCGTCATCGCATTCATGATGTTCGAGGCGGCCTACTTCTGCGAAATCGTTCGTGCCGGTGTGCAGTCGATTTCCAAGGGCCAGATGGGCGCAGCGCAAGCGCTGGGCATGACCTACGGGCAGATGATGCGGTTGATCATCCTGCCTCAGGCCTTTCGCAAGATGACCCCGCTGTTGCTCCAGCAAAGCATCATCCTGTTTCAGGACACCTCGCTGGTTTACACCGTAGGCCTGGTGGACTTCCTCAACGCCTCGCGGGCCAGTGGCGACATCATTGGCCGCGCCAATGAGTTCCTGATCATCGCCGGTCTGGTGTACTTCACGATCAGCTTTGCCGCCTCGTTGCTGGTGAAGCGTCTGCAAAAAAGGTTCGCCGTATGATTTCCATCAAAAACGTTAACAAGTGGTATGGCGACTTCCAGGTGCTGACTGATTGCAGCACCGAGGTCAAAAAAGGCGAAGTGGTCGTGGTCTGCGGCCCGTCGGGCTCCGGCAAATCGACTCTGATCAAATGCGTGAACGCCCTGGAACCGTTCCAGAAAGGCGACATCACCGTGGACGGTACTTCGATTGCCAACCCTAAAACCAACCTGCCGCAATTGCGCTCCCGGGTTGGCATGGTGTTCCAGCATTTCGAACTGTTCCCACACCTGAGCATCGTTGAAAACCTGACCATTGCGCAGATCAAAGTGCTGGGGCGCAGCAAGGAAGAAGCGACTGAAAAAGGCCTGAAGCTGCTGGATCGTGTAGGTCTGTCGGCCCACGCCAACAAGCATCCGGGCCAATTGTCCGGCGGTCAGCAACAGCGTGTAGCGATTGCCCGGGCACTGGCCATGGACCCGATCGTCATGCTGTTCGACGAACCGACCTCGGCGCTCGATCCGGAAATGGTCAACGAAGTGCTCGACGTAATGGTGCAGCTGGCTCAGGAAGGCATGACCATGATGTGCGTGACCCACGAAATGGGCTTCGCCCGTAAAGTGGCCAACCGCGTGATCTTCATGGATCAGGGACAAATCGTTGAAGACTGTGAGAAAGAAGAGTTTTTCGGTGATGTCAGCGCCCGTTCCGAACGTGCGCAGCAGTTCCTCGCTAAAATTCTTCAGCATTAAGTGAGACTCGACAGCGGCTCGGCGCTTTGAAGCGTCGGGCCGCTGTTCGGCTCAGGACGACTGTGATGAAATGCGACCCCAATCTTTATCGCGCCGCGCCGCCATCACTTGCCGTGAAACCCCGTCTGATTCGCCACCTGTTTCTGCCGCCATTGATCATCGTGCTGATGTTCGGCCTGGGCTACGTCGCCTATTTGATCAGCGAACACTACGGCATCAAAACCCTCAGCGAGAGCGGCGAACGTCAGCTTGAGCTGCACGCCCGCACCCTCGAAAGTGAAATCAACAAATACACTTATTTGCCCAGCGTGCTGGAGCTGGAGTCCAGCGTCTCAGCCCTGCTCAACGACCCTACTCCCGAGCTGCGCAGCGAGGTCAACGATTACCTTGAAGGCCTGAATCGCCGCAGCCGTAGCCGGGCAATTTACGTACTCGATACCTCCGGCCGGGTACTTGCCACCAGCAACTGGCGCGATGCCGACAGTTATCTGGGTGAAGACCTGTCATTCCGGGCTTATTTTCAGGATGCGGTGCGGGGTTTGCCGGGACGCTTCTACGGCATCGGCAGTACCACCGGTGAGCCCGGTTATTACCTGGCGCACGGTCTGGAAGAGAAAGGCAAGATCGTCGGCGTGGCGGTGATCAAGGTGCAACTCGAAGCCCTGGAGCAGCGCTGGCAACGTGCACGACTGGAAGCCTTCGTCAGCGATGAGAACGGCATCATTATTCTTTCCAGCGACCCGGCCCGACGTCTGAAATCAGTACGCCCACTCACGCCGGAAATCAAAGAACGTCTGGCACGCAGCCTGCAATATTACTGGTGGCCGCTCAACGAGCTGGTGCCGCTGGAGCGCGAGTTGCTTTCGGAGGGTGTGGAGAAGCTGACCTTCCCGGCCAATGTCAGCGTCGACCTTGAACACAAACAGGTCAGCTATCTGGCCCAGACACGCCAGTTGAGCGACACGCCCTGGCATCTGACGCTGCTGACGCCCCTTGAAGACCTGCGCCGTGAAGCAGGCAGTCAGGGCATGCTGGTCGCGGTGGCCTGCGCACTGGTCGCGTTTCTGCTAATCGCCTGGAATGAACGGCGCAAAGTGCTTTCAACCCGCCTCGCCGCACGTGAAGCCCTGCAAGCGGCCAATGACGAACTGGAGCGCAAGATCGCCGAGCGCACCGAGCATTTGCGTGCCAGTAACGAACGCCTCAAGGGTCAGATCCGCGAACGTCGGCAAGCTGAAGACACCTTGCGCAAGGCACAGGACGAACTGGTTCAGGCGGGCAAACTGGCGGCTATCGGGCAGATGTCCACCAGCATTGCCCACGAACTGAATCAACCGCTGGCTGCACTGCGTACCTTGTCCGGCAACACCGTGCGCTTCCTCGAACGGGGCGCGCTGGATACCGCCAGCACCAACTTGCGCACCATCAACGATCTGGTCGACCGCATGGGCCGTATCACCGCCAGCCTGCGCGCGTTCGCCCGTCGTGGAGATGACAAGGGTCAGGCCAGACTCAGCAAAGCCGTCGATGCTGCACTGCAGTTGTTGACCCCACGCCTGGAAAGTTTTTCCCTCGAACTGCACCAGCGCTATGCCGACGCCGAGCTGATGATTGATCAGACTCGCCTCGAGCAGATTCTGGTCAACCTGATTGGCAACGCTCTGGACGCCATGCACGCCCAGCCCCTGCCGGAAATCTGGCTTGAAGGCTCGGTCATCGAAGGCCGTTACTGCTTGCGGGTTCGAGACAACGGCCACGGCATAGACGACGAAACCCGCAAGCATCTGTTCGAACCGTTCTTCACCACCAAACCCGGCGAGCAAGGTCTGGGACTGGGCCTCACCCTCTCCGCCAGCCTCGCAGCCGCAACCGGTGGTAGCCTGAGCGCTGAACAGCCGGAGAGTGGCGGTACAGCGTTTGTGTTGTGGTTGCATGTGGTGAAGGAGCCTCAGGTATGACCAGCTCTGCTTTTGTAGGAGCTGCCGAAGGCTGCGAAAGCGATGAACCTGACACACCGCGGTTCGCAGCCTGCGGCAGCTCCTACAGGGTTTACCAAGCCAAAGATGAGACCTTCAAATGACCACTGACCTGACCGTACTCATCGTCGAAGACGACCCTCACGTTTTGCTCGGCTGCCAGCAGGCGCTGACGCTGGAGGACATTCCCAGCGAAGGCGTGGGCAGTGCCGAAGAAGCATTGGCGCGGATCGGCGATAACTTTGCCGGAATCGTGATCAGTGATATTCGTCTGCCAGGCATTGATGGTCTGGAGTTGCTCAGCCGTCTCAAGGCGCGTGACCGCAGCCTTCCCGTGGTGTTGATCACCGGTCATGGCGATATCTCCATGGCAGTCAACGCCATGCGCGACGGCGCTTACGATTTCATGGAGAAACCCTTCTCCCCTGAACGTCTGGTGGAGGTGACCCGCCGCGCCCTTGAGCAGCGAGGTCTGGCGCGAGAAGTCTGGTCATTGCGCAAGCAACTGGCCGAGCGCGATTCACTTGAAGGCAAGATCATTGGCCGCTCGCCCGCCATGCAGAACTTGCGCGCGCTGATTGCCAACGTTGCCGACACTTCAGCCAATGTGCTGATCGAAGGTGAAACCGGTACCGGTAAAGAGCTGGTTGCCCGCTGCCTGCATGATTTCAGTCGTCGTCATCAGCACCAGTTCGTAGCGCTCAACTGCGGTGGCCTTCCGGAGACCCTGTTCGAAACCGAAATCTTCGGCCATGAATCCAACGCGTTCACGGGCGCGGGCAAGCGACGCATCGGCAAGATCGAACACGCGCATAACGGCACGCTGTTTCTCGATGAAGTGGAAAGCATGCCGATCAGCCTGCAGATCAAACTGCTGCGGGTTTTGCAGGAGCGAACGCTGGAACGCCTCGGCTCCAATCAGAGTGTCGAAGTGGATTGCCGGGTGATTGCCGCGACCAAGTCAGACCTCGATGAGCAAAGCAAAGCCGGACAGTTCCGCAGCGACCTGTACTACCGGCTGAACGTGGTCACGCTTGAACTGCCGCCGTTGCGGGAGCGTCGTGAAGACATCCTGCAACTGTTCGAACACTTCCTTCAGTTGTCCGCGTTGCGTTTTGATCGCGAGCCTCCAGAACTGGACCCGAACACGTTATCGAGCCTGATGAGCCACGACTGGCCCGGTAACGTAAGGGAGTTGCGTAACGTCGCCGAACGTTATGCCCTGGGCTTGCCCGCTTTCAAGAAACCCAACGCCAACCCGGAAGAACCTCAAAGTCTGGGCTTCGCCGAAGCCGTGGAAGCCTTCGAGAAAAACCTGCTCAGCGAAGCCCTGCAACGCAGCGGCGGCAACCTGAGCCAAGCCAGCCAGGAGCTGGGCATGGCCAAGACCACGCTGTTTGATAAGGTCAAAAAGTATGGGCTTGGATAATCACCCCGGACCTGTAGGAGCCAACTTGTTGGCGAAGCGAAATTGCTGATCACGCAGGTCTGACGCCTCGCCAACAAGTTGGCTCCTACAGTTCATGCTTATTTCAATTTTAGAAAGAGGATTCTGTGGATCTAGTGTTCAAAGCCCTGATCGGCGCAGCCGTCGTGGTCATTCTCGCCGCACTGGCCAAGACCAGAAACTACTACATCGCAGGCCTGGTGCCGCTGTTCCCGACTTTCGCCTTGATCGCTCATTACATCGTTGGCAAAGGTCGTTCTCTGGACGACCTCAAGACCACCATCCTGTTTGGCATGTGGTCGATCATTCCCTACTTTGTCTATCTGGCGGCCCTGTACCTGCTGGTGGACCGCTGGCGGCTGGAGGTGTCACTCGCACTGGCCGCCGTCGCCTGGCTGGTGGCGGCGACGTTGCTGGTGACGTTGTGGGTGAGATTTCATGGTTGAAGGACAAAAACGTCCTATGGCCCCGGCGCCCTGTGGGAGCGAATTCATTCGCGAAAGCGGTTTCCCAAACGACAGACATGGGTCGAATGTACCGGCCTCTTCGCAAATAAATTCGCTCCTACCGGGATCGCGCGACCAACTCCTCTACTTCCTGCGCATCCGGCGATGTCGCCGGACCCCAGCGAGTCACGGCAATTGCCGCCGCAGCGTTGGCCCTCAAGGCCGCCTGTTCCCATGAAAGCCCTGCCGCCAGGTTAGCCAGAAGCACGCCCGCATGGGCATCACCCGCGCCATTGGTATCGATGGCTTTGACCGGAAAGCCGCCCACATGCCGCGTCTGTCGATGCTGACGAACCCAGCACCCTTTCGGTCCGTCGCGGACCACGATCAAGGCATCATCCGGCAGCAACTCATCCAGCCGGTCAAGCGCCTGGGCAATGTCTTCACACTGAGTAAAACGCAACGCCTCTTCGCAATTGCTGCTCCACAGATCAAGCCGAGGCAGCAACGCCCTGACCTGCGGCGCATCGGGCGAATGCACCAGCGGCCCCGGATCGAACGCCACGGTCACACTGGTCGGCAAGGACCCCAGCCAATCCAGGAGGCTCTGCACTTTGCCTTCGTGCAACAGGCTGTAGCCACTGACGTAAACATAGTCATCGGCTTGCACCGTCACGCTATTCAAATCCTGTGCCGACAAACCGCCTTCGGCCCCCACGTAAGAAATGAACGAGCGCTCCGCTGACGGTTCGATCAGTGCCACGGACAGCCCGGTGTCCTGCTCCTCGCTGCACGCAGCACTGAACTGAATACCTTCGGCTGTCATGGCCTGACGCGCCAGATCACCGAACTGACCTTTGCCATGGCGACCCAGATAGACCACCGGCATGCCGTTGCGCCGGGCCGCAGCCATGACATTGAAACCGCCACCCGCTTCAAACCGGGCGGAACTGGCCAGTACATCGCCGCCAGAAGCTGGCAGCTTGTCCAGCGCCATGACCAGGTCGACAACGACCTGGCCGGTGTGCAGCAATCTAGCGGGCATGTTGGGCCTCTTCGGAAAACGCTCGGCGATCACGGGCACCGCCCAGAATCCCATAGACACCACCCGCCACCAGGAAGGTCACGATCCAGCCCAGGCCGTTATGACCCAACCAAGAGTCGGACAGGAAACCGGTGAACAACACGTTGTCAGCGGTAGTGGCGACGGTGGTAAAGCTGAAGCCCAGCACGATCGCCAATGCCCAGGCTCCCAGTGCACGCCACTCCACGCCGCCGCTGTACCAGTAAGCACTGCTCGGCGATACGTCCATCAGGTCTTTACCCGAGTAAACCTGGCGATGAATGAGGTCGACAATGAAGATCCCGACCCACGCCGTAATCGGCACTGCCAGCAGCGAAATGAAGGTAATGAACGGGCCGTAGAAGCTCTCGGCGATGAGCATGAAATAGATCGAGCCGATGAAAATCGCGACGATATCGACGATCACAGCGTGAACCCGTTTGACCTTCAAACCCAGGGTCAAGGTGGTCAAACCGGCCGAGTAAACGGAGAGGTTATTCGACAGCAGCAAGCCACCAAACGCAGTAATCAGGTACGGCACAGCCATCCAGTTCGGCAACAGTTCGCGGATCGCGATGATCGGGTCGGTGGCCGAGGCCAGATGATCATTGCCCACCGACAACAACCCACCAAGGGTAATCAGCAACACCAGCGGAATCCCCGCACCAAATGCCGCCGAGGCCACCAGCCGCGTGGCTTTGACGCTGCGATGCTGATAGCGGGACATGTCCGCACCGGCGTTGGCCCAACCGATGCCGGTGCCTGCCGCCATGATGCCCACGCCAATGATCATTGCGCTCAGTGGTGCAGGCGCCGCGCTGAACACCGCATTCCAGTCGATATGGGCAATCAGGAAGCCGCCAACCACCACGTTCAGCGCGCCAAAGATGTAAGTCGCCCACTTCTGGATAACCAGCAACGTGGCGTGGCCCAAGCCGGAAACGCACAGCGTCATCAGCACGAAAATGGCGATGAACACCAAGGTCAGGGCCGGCGTGTTTTTCGCTTCAACCGGAGTGCCGAACAGGATCGCGGACAGCGACAGCAGCACGAAAGCTGCCGTCGTGGTGTTGACCGTTTCCCAGCCCAGGCGAGACATCAGCGAAACGATGGTCGGACCAATATTGCCGCGCACACCGAAGATGGCGCGGGACAACGTCAGGCTCGGCGCGCGTCCACGGCGACCGGCGATGGAGATCACCCCGACTACCGCAAACGATCCCGCCGCACCGAGAATCGCCACAATGATTGCCTGCCAGATCGACAACCCCCGGAACGCCACCAACGTCGCACCCAAAGGCAAACCGAGGATGCTGATGTTGGCGGCAAACCACACCCAGAACAGCTGCAACGGATGGCCATTGCATTCGCTTTCCGGGACCGGCTCAATGCCGCGGGTTTCCAGTTGTCCTGCGCTTTGTGTGCTGCTTGATGAAGTCATGAGCCTAGCTCCAGTGCCGGTTATTTTGGTTGTGGGCAGTGCGGAATCAGTAACACGTCCGTGTCATGTGTGGCTGTCGGGACAGCCGGATGCCTGGCGCCACAACGGTTGCCCGCGCGGCGTCAACATTCTTCACATCAGCAAACTCAGGCTGAACGCAAGGCCAGCAGTCCCTCGACCAGAGCCGTCAGCTCCAGCCCGTTAACGCGTTTGACCTGATCAATCAGCACCGGTGGCCAGGCTCGCAAACCCTGACTGGCACCCAGAATTGCGCCGAGAATCGCCGCGATGGTGTCGGTGTCGCCGCCGAGGCTGGCTGCCATGCACAGCGCTTCAAATGCCGACAAACGATCCACTGCGACTTGCTGCGCCAGAGCGAAGGCTGCGACCACCGATTCCTGTGACGCCACCGAGGTGCCGATCACGTCGTAGAGCAAATCCGGCAGTGCCTCGTTATCGCAATCGGCGCACAACTGTTGCGCCCATTCGATACGTGCCCCGACGCGCCCGCCCGCGACCCAATGACCGTGCTGCTCGCCCAGTTTGGCGGCGACGATGCCGAGCTTCAGCGCATCGCTCAGGCTCGCACCGTTGATCCCGGCGGAAACGGCACCGGCCACTGCAGCAGCACTGGAAATCCCAAGGGTGGTGTTATGGGTGACCTGACAGGCCTGGACTACCGAAGCAATAAACCGCTGCGGGTCGGCAATGTTGGCGGCAATGCCCACCGGGGTGATACGCATCGCGGCACCGTTGGTGGTGCCAAACCGGCCTGACTCTTCAGGGCTGTGACCCGCAAGAATCATTCCGATGGCGCGCTTGGTGGAAGGGCCCAGCAGATCCTGTGACCCCTTGGCCTGCATCACCGCTTCCCAGTCGATCAGGCTTTGAGCCAGATCAGAAGGGTTGATGCGCCCTGCCCCAGCCACCAGCAATTCGCCGACCAATACAGCCTGCTCGGTGTCATCGGTGATTGACCCTGCGGGCATATTCGGCGCAATGGGTTGATCAGCATCGGCGGCCATCAAGGTCAGGATTCGACCGAAACGCGCCTCGATCTGAGCACGACTCAACGATTGGGTCGGCATGCCCAGGGCATCGCCCAAGGCCAGCCCGTAGAACGCCCCCAAGGCGCGATCGGTTGTGTCGACAAGGCTCATGACTGACCTCCGAACGCCAGATGCATCCTGAAATGCACCGGGTCCAGCAAGCTCTCCACGTGCTCCATGAAGCGCTCTTGTCGATCGTAAGTTGTACGGATAGCCTTGAGGAAAACGCTGCCCGGCTTGCGCATCATTAACATCGCATCGTCGGAGCTCAGCGGCTCGGCGCCGATCCATTGATCACCACGATCACCGACGAAGCCGTGAGCCGCCAGCGTGATGGTCAGGGAGTCCTCGATCAAGCCGGTGTCGGGCAGGTTTTCCAGCCCTTCGATAGCCGGGACCAACGCCCGTTCAAGGGAAACCACGCTGCCATCGGCAGCGCTGCGCCGACGGTCAATAGCGATGAAGTGGACGGTGCCAAAGCGGCTGTGCAGGTCTGCCCGCTCGACCTGCACGACGCGCAGGATTTCGGTAGTAACCCTCGCTCCGGTATCAGCCAACGCCTGCGCCCAGCCGCTGCGCTGATCAAGGCTGATGCCGTCGTAGGTCACAATCGAACCGACACCCGACTGGGTGGCGATGTAATTGCGTCGTTTGAGTTCGGCGAGGGCTTCACGCAACGTGCCGCGACTGACATCGAATTCCTGCGCCAGCAGATGCTCGCCCGGCAACAGATTGCCCGACTCTAGCTGGCCACATTCGATGCGTCGTGCAAGCTCATCCACTACGCGTTGTTTTTTATCAAATCGGACATGTCTAATCATGTACAAAGTGATAACCGAAAGCTGCCTTGGTCGGCAACATTTATTTCACGGAGGAAACCAGAGTTTATGTGTGTGGGAGCGAATTCATTCGCGAAGGCGGTGGCATACAGGACAGAAACTCTGTCGACCAGACCAGCCCTTTCGCGAATAAATTCGCTCCTACCGAGATAGATCCCGAAGAATCTATAGCGAATATCCGGTTACTTCCCCTCGCCCAATATCTGACGAATGGCACCCACAAACACCTCAACCGGCTGCCCGCCCGATACTGCATATTGGTCATTGAAGACAATCGTCGGCACCGAGCTGATGCCTCGTGAAACCCACAATTGCTCTTGCTCGCGGACTTCGGCGGCAAATTGATCGCTGCTCAGAATCGCCTCTGCACGCACTCGATCAAGGCCGACTTTCTGCGCAACATCAGCCAACACGCGATGGCTGGACGGATCAGCAAGGTCTGTGAAATAAGCCGCGAACAATGCTTCCTTCAACGCTTTTTGCTTGCCTTCAAGCTCGGCCCAATGCAGCAGCCGATGGGCGTCAAACGTGTTGTAGATGCGGCGGTTACCCTGAGTGAAAGTGAAGCCTAGCTCGGCCCCACGCTGACGAATATTTTCCCGGTTGGCGGCAGACTGTTCAGGCGTCGAACCGTATTTCTCGAAGATGTGCTCGTTCAGGTCCTGCCCTTCAGCAGGCATGTTCGGGTTCAGCTCAAAAGGCTGGAAATGAATCTGTGCGCGCACTTCATCGCCCAGCTCAGCCAGGGCGTCGTTCAAGGCTCTCAGGCCGACCACGCACCAAGGGCAGGACACATCGGAAACGAAATCGATTTTTAGCGGAGTGCTCATGGCAGGCTCTCTCTGGATAAAGAAAGCCACCACGATACGCCTAAGTCGGGAGGTTGTTCAAAGCTGAGCCATGTTGCGACCGTCGTCGTGCTGCGCACGTAAGTAAGGCAACACGGCTGCCAGCAAGGGCGCTTTGAAGGCCTCCTGAAAGCGGTGCGCCAAGCCTGGAATCAGCCGCAATTGGCTGCCGCGAATGTGCGCCGCCACATGCACACCGTGCATGACCGGCAATAGCGGGTCGGCGGTGCCGTGCACCACCAGCACCGGCAGGCGAAGACGGTCAAGCAATTCCACCCGGCTCGGCTCAGCAAGAATCGCCAGGATCTGACGCTTTACGCCTTCAGGATTGAAAGCCCGGTCGTAGGACGCAGCAGCTTGCTGCAACAGCATTGCGCGATCATCCTTGACCTCCGGACTGCCCAGCGCCGCGAGCAAATCAGCCTGTTGTTCCAGTGCTGCTTCGCGATTAGGCGCACCACGTTTAGCCAGCAACTGCAGCAACGCGGGATTGGGCATCGGTAAACCCTGCGCTCCGGAGCTGGTCATGATCAGGGTCAGGCTCTCGACGCGCTGCGGTGCGAGATCCGCCAGATGCTGCGCAATCATGCCGCCCATGCTCGCGCCTAATACATGAAACTGGCGAATCTGCAGGGCATCCATCAGCCCCAGCGCATCGTCAGCCATGTCGGTCAATGAATACGGTGCAGACACTTGCAAGCCCAGCTTGTAGCGCAGCACTTCATAGGCGAGGTTGGCATTGGCTGGCGGAGCGTTCCAGGTCGACAGACCGACGTCACGGTTGTCATAGCGAATGACCCGATAACCCTGCTGACACAGAGCAGCCACGACTTCGTCAGGCCAGTGAATCAACTGACCACCCAGCCCCATGACCAGCAGCAACGCTGGGTCGGATTCGCTGCCGATACTCTGATAGGCGAGCCGCACTTCTTTGAGCGCGGCTATCTGCACAGGAACATTGACATCACATTTGGAGGCCGCAAAAGACGGCAAGCCGCACAAAAGTGCGGCCAGAAAAAGAAGAACGCGCATTAAGAAACACCGACAAACAAATCCCCAGTAGGCAGCGAGTGTGATGAAGTTTTGCAAAGCGCGCTGCCACAGTTACGTGACAGTTTGATGAAGGGGGCTGAGCGGTCGTTTTCGAGCCAACCGCACAATCCCGTAGGAGCGAATTCATTCGCGAAGAGGCCGGTACATCCGCAGCCTGTTTATCGATTGGAATGCCGCCTTCCCGAATAAATTCGCTCCCACAGGATGCGCAGTCACCTTTGAAGCTTCAGGCCAACTGGCTGCGCAGTTTCCGCGCTGCGGCCACCATGTTCACCAATGCCGCCTCGGTTTCGGGCCAGGCACGGGTTTTCAGGCCGCAATCCGGGTTGACCCACAAGCGCTCGGCAGGCACATGCTGCACGGCCTTGCTCATCAATCGCACCATCTCATCCGTACCCGGCACGCGTGGCGAGTGAATGTCGTAAACACCGGGACCAATGTCATTCGGGTAGTCGAACGCTTTGAAAGCCTCCAGCAACTCCATGTCCGAGCGCGAGGTTTCGATAGTGATCACGTCGGCATCCATCGCCGCGATGGACTCGATCACGTCGTTGAATTCGCTGTAGCACATATGGGTGTGAATCTGCGTTTCGTCCCGCACACCGCTGGCACACAAGCGAAACGCTTCAACGGCCCAATCCAGATATTCCTGCCATTGCGCCCGGCGCAGCGGCAAGCCTTCGCGGAAGGCGGCTTCGTCGATCTGCACGATCTTGATTCCGGCCGCTTCCAGGTCCACCACTTCATCACGAATCGCCAATGCCAGCTGTTGCGCCTGCACTTTGCGGGACACGTCTTCCCGTGGGAACGACCACATCAACATAGTCACCGGCCCCGTCAGCATGCCCTTCATCAGCTTGTCGGTCAGGCTTTGTGCATAGCTGATCCAGTCCACAGTCATGGCCTGCGGGCGACTCAGGTCGCCAAAAATCACCGCCGGTTTTACGCAGCGCGAACCGTAACTCTGCACCCAGCCAAAGCGGGTAAATGCATAACCGTCCAGTTGCTCGGCGAAGTACTCGACCATGTCGTTGCGTTCGGCCTCGCCGTGCACCAATACGTCCAGCCCCAGGCGTTCCTGAATCTGCACGGCATGGCGAATCTCGTGACGCATGGCATCGTGGTAATCATTGGCCGACAGCTTGCCCTGCTTGAACGACTGACGCGCCAGACGAATCGACGCAGTCTGTGGGAATGAGCCAATAGTCGTCGTCGGAAACGCAGGCAAGTCCAGACGCTGGCGTTGCTGCTCGATACGTTCGGCGAAAGCAGATTGGCGCTGGCTGTCCTCCGCTGTGATCGCAGCGATACGTGCCTGGACCTGCGGCTTGTGAATACGCGACGACTGCACGCGGCTAGCTTGTACCGCGCGGCTTTCGGCCAACGCGCCTTCTACACTGTCGGGATCATTCAAAGCCTTGGTGAGCAGCGAAATTTCACCACACTTCTGCACGGCGAACGCCAGCCAGCTCTTGAGTTCGACATCGAGCTTGTCTTCACGACCCAGGTCAACCGGGCTGTGCAACAAGGAGCAGGAGCCGGCTACCCAGAGATTGTCGCCAAAACGCTGCTGCGCTTCACGCAACTGATCCAGTGCTTGCTCGAGATCACAGCGCCAGACATTTCGCCCGTTGACCACACCCAGCGACAGCACTTTGTAAGTCGGCAAGCGATCCAGCACGGCAGCCAGTTGGTCCGGCGCACGTACCAGGTCGATGTGCAAACCGTCCACCGGCAAAGAAGCCGCCAGCCCAAGGTTGTCTTCCAGACCACCGAAGTAAGTCGCGATGAGCTTTTTCAGCGGTGAATATTGCAGACTGTGATAAGCGCGCTCGAAGGCATTTTTCCAGTCCTGAGGCAGGTCCAGTGTGAGGATAGGCTCATCGATCTGCACCCACTCCACACCCTGCCCGGCCAGACGACCGAGGATTTCGCCGTAAACAGGAAGCAGGCGCTCCAGCAGGTCGAGCTTGTCGAAAAGTTCACCCTTGGCCTTGCCCAGCCACAGGTAAGTCAACGGGCCGATGATTACCGGCTTGACCTTGTGACCCAGAGCGCGGGCTTCATCCACTTCTTCGAACAACTGCTCCCAGCTCAACTGGAAGCGCTGATCCTGGGTAAATTCCGGGACCAGATAGTGGTAGTTGGTGTCGAACCACTTGGTCAGTTCCTGAGCATATTGCTGCTGGCCATGCCCCTGAACATGTGTACCGCAGCAGCTTTCAGCACCACGGGCCATGGCGAACAAGGTGTCCAGTGTCGGCAAACCTCGGAAATCTCGTGTATCAGCGAAGCGCTCAGGCACCACACCGAATGCCAGCGAGTGGCTCAACACTTGGTCGTACCAGGCGAAGTCGCCCACCGGCAGCAGTTCGATACCCGCATCTTTTTGCAGTTGCCAATGGGTGGCCCGCAGATCACGGCCTACTGTGCGCAAACCGTACTGATCGATATCGCCTTTCCAGTACGCTTCCAGCGCTTTTTTAAGTTCACGGTCAGCGCCGATGCGCGGGAAACCAAGATTGTGGGCCAAGGCCATGATGAAGCTCCTGTCGAAATATGACGCCATTGTCGACAGCCGGACCAACGTGAGACAAACTCATTGTTTTCGTGTTGATCACAAAATTCATTCATGGAGCGCAGAGATGTCTGCGAGACGAGATGCTTGAGATACGCCATCTGAAAACCCTGCATGCCTTGCGCGAGGCCGATAGCCTTGTGGAAGCCGCCGAGCGCCTGCATCTGACGCAATCAGCGTTGTCCCACCAGTTCAAGGAACTGGAAGAGCGAATGGGCATGCAGTTGTTTGTGCGTAAAACCAAACCCGTACGCTTTACCAGCGCCGGGCTGCGCCTGCTGCAACTGGCGGACTCGGTGCTGCCACAATTGCGTGGCGCTGAACGGGACATTGCCCGACTGGCGGGCGGCACCGCCGGGCGTTTGCACATGGCGATCGAGTGCCACAGCTGTTTTCAATGGCTGATGCCAACCATCGACCAGTTCCGCGACGCCTGGCCGGAAGTCGAACTGGACCTGGCTTCCGGCTTTGCCTTCGCACCCTTGCCTGCTCTGGCCAGAGGAGATCTGGATCTGGTGGTGACGTCCGATCCGCTTGAACTGGTGGGCATTACCTACGTGCCGTTGTTTACCTACGAGGCCATGCTGGCGGTTGCCAATCAGCACACATTGGCGAGCAAGCCGTACATCGTGCCCGAAGACCTGATCAAGGAAACCCTGATCACTTACCCCGTGGAACGGGATCGGCTGGATATCTTCACGCGCTTCCTTGAACCCGCCGACATCGAACCGGCGCAGGTGCGCACATCGGAACTCACCGTCATGATGATGCAACTGGTCGCCAGCGGCCGTGGCGTCTGTGGCATGCCCCACTGGGCATTGCATGAATACAGCTCGCGAGGCTATGTGAAAGGCAAACGCCTGGGCGAAAAAGGTTTGTTCGCTACACTCTATGCCGGAGTGCGAACCGACATGCTGGACGCGCCCTACATGCGCGACTTCCTGCTGACTGCCAAGGACACGTCGTTCTCGACGCTGGATGGGGTGAGTGCGGTGCGGTGATGGTGTGAACGACGCAGAACCTGTGGGCGATTCTATGTTGGCATGCAAACGCTGATCACGGTGGGAGCGAATTCATTCGCGAAAGCGGAATTCCAGAAGAAAGAGATGTATTGAATGTACCGGCCCATTCGCGAATGAATTCGCTCCCACAGGACTTCGTTCAGCCAGTGCCAGCAACGGCCCCCACAATCGTATCGATTTCAATACACCGTAACGATTTCAATACGAAATTGGCATGCCCGCCGCCGCCAAGGCTCTGATCCGTCGAAAGTTTGTAACCGGATACAGGTTGTATCGATTTCGCTACACCGCAAATCATTGCTAGATATTCGATATCATATAACTAGCTGATTTATATAACAAAAATAAAACTGGCCGCATATTTGCTAAGTGTTTGTCATCAATGCTCGGGCCTGCCGCGAGCATCAAAGTCACCTTAGGAGTATCTATGAGCGAGTTGCGATTCACCGTCGATCACGAATGGCTGCGGGCCGAAGCCGATGGCAGTGTCACGGTAGGCATCACGCCTTACGCGCAAGAATCTCTGGGTGATGTGGTTTACGTGCAACTTCCTGAGCTGCAGACCTACGCCAAAGACGCCGAAGCCTCGGTCGTCGAATCGGTAAAAGCAGCCAGCAGCATCAACATGCCGCTCGATGGCGAAGTGGTTGAAGTCAACCAGGCCCTCGACGCCACTCCAGAACTGGTCAATGAAGACGCCCTGGGCGCCGGCTGGTTCTTCCGCTTCATTCCCCAAGACGCCAGCGCTATCGATAGCCTGCTTGATCAGGACGCCTACGACCGCCTGATCAAAGCCAACGCCGAAGCCTGAGGAGCAGACCATGACTGACCGTATTCAATTGAACACCGCCAACGAGTTCATCGCCCGTCACATAGGCCCACGCGCCGCTGACGAACAGGCCATGCTGCAAACCCTGGGCTTTGATTCGCTGGAAGCCCTGAGCGCCAGCGTCATCCCGGAAAGCATCAAAGGCACCAGCGTTCTGGGCATGCAGCCAGGCCTGAGCGAAGCAGACGCACTGGCGTCGATCAAAGCCATCGCAAGCAAGAACCAGCTGTTCAAGACCTACATCGGTCAGGGTTACTACAACACCCACACGCCTGCGCCGATCCTGCGCAACCTGCTGGAAAACCCGGCCTGGTACACCGCCTACACGCCTTATCAGCCAGAAATTTCCCAAGGCCGTCTGGAATCGCTGCTGAACTTCCAGACCCTGATCAGCGACCTGACCGGCCTGCCAATCGCCAACGCCTCGCTGCTCGATGAAGCCACCGCCGCTGCAGAAGCCATGACCTTCTGCAAACGCCTGAGCAAGAACAAGAGCAGCCACCAGTTCTTCGCTTCCAGCCACTGCCATCCGCAAACCCTCGACGTGCTGCGCACTCGCGCCGAGCCACTGGGCATCTCCGTCGTAGTGGCTGATGAAGCAGAGCTGACCGACGTCAGCCCGTTCTTCGGCGCCCTGTTGCAATACCCTGCCAGCAACGGCGACCTGTTCGACTACCGCGAACTGGTTGAACGCTTCCATGCTGCCAACGCTCTGGTGGCCGTCGCGGCAGACCTGCTGGCCCTGACCCTGCTGACGCCGCCCGGTGAGTTCGGTGCAGACGTGGCCATCGGCAGCGCCCAGCGTTTTGGCGTGCCACTGGGTTTCGGCGGCCCGCATGCTGCTTACTTCTCGACTAAAGATGCGTACAAGCGCGACATGCCTGGCCGTCTGGTCGGTGTTTCCGTGGACCGTCACGGCAAGCAGGCCTTGCGTCTGGCCATGCAGACCCGCGAGCAACATATCCGTCGCGAGAAAGCCACCAGCAACATCTGCACCGCCCAAGTGCTGCTGGCCAACATCGCCAGCATGTACGCCGTTTATCACGGCCCACGCGGCCTGACGCAAATCGCCAACCGCGTGCATCACCTGACTGCAATTTTCGCCAAGGGTTTGAGCCAGCTGGGCCTGAACGTCGAACAGCAATACTTCTTCGACAGCGTGACTGTGAACACCGGCGCTGATACCGCAGCGCTGCATGCCAAAGCACGCGCCCAGCAGATCAACCTGCGGGAAATCGACGCTCAGCGTCTTGGCCTGTCGCTGGACGAAACCACCTCGCAAGCATCGGTCGAAGACCTGTGGGCGATCTTTGCCGGTGACGGGCAAACCCTGCCGGACTTCGCAGCACTGGAACAAAGTGTTGAAGCTCGCCTGCCGCAAGCACTGTTGCGCGAGTCGGCGATCCTCAGCCACCCGGTGTTCAACCGCTATCACTCTGAAACCGAGTTGATGCGCTACCTGCGCAAACTGGCCGACAAGGACCTGGCGCTGGATCGCACCATGATCCCGCTGGGCTCGTGCACCATGAAGCTCAACGCAGCCAGCGAAATGATCCCGGTGACCTGGGCTGAGTTCGGCAACCTGCACCCGTTTGCACCTGCGGACCAAAGCGCTGGCTACCAGCAACTGACCGACGAACTGGAAGCGATGCTTTGCGCAGCCACCGGTTACGACTCGATCTCGCTGCAGCCTAACGCGGGCTCTCAAGGTGAATACGCCGGCCTGCTGGCGATCCGTGCCTATCACCAGAGCCGGGGCGACGAGCGCCGCGACATCTGCCTGATCCCGCAATCTGCTCACGGCACCAACCCGGCCACCGCCAACATGGCTGGCATGCGCGTTGTTGTGACAGCGTGCGATTCGCGTGGCAACGTCGACATCGAAGACCTGCGCGCCAAGGCCATCGAGCACCGCGATCATCTGGCCGCGATCATGATCACCTACCCGTCGACCCACGGCGTGTTTGAAGAAGGCATCCGCGAGATCTGCGCTATCGTTCACGACAACGGCGGCCAGGTTTACATCGACGGCGCCAACATGAACGCCATGGTCGGCCTCTGCGCACCGGGCAAGTTCGGCGGCGACGTTTCCCACCTGAACCTGCACAAAACCTTCTGCATCCCGCACGGCGGTGGCGGCCCGGGCGTTGGCCCGATTGGCGTCAAGTCGCATCTGACCCCGTTCCTGCCGGGCCACGCGACCATGGCCCGCAAGGAAGGCGCAGTCTGTGCAGCACCGTTCGGCAGCGCGAGCATCCTGCCAATCACCTGGATGTACATCAGCATGATGGGCGGCGAAGGCCTGAAACGCGCCTCGCAACTGGCGATCCTCAACGCCAACTACATTTCTCGCCGCCTTGAAGAACACTACCCGGTGCTCTACACCGGCAGCAGCGGTCTGGTGGCTCACGAATGCATCCTCGACCTGCGTCCGCTGAAAGAAACCAGCGGCATCAGCGTTGATGACGTCGCCAAGCGCCTGATCGACTTTGGCTTCCACGCACCGACCATGTCGTTCCCGGTTGCTGGCACCTTGATGATCGAGCCGACCGAAAGTGAATCCAGAGAAGAGCTGGACCGCTTCTGCGACGCCATGATCAAGATCCGCGAAGAGATCCGCGCAGTGGAAAGCGGCGTACTGGACAAGGAAGACAACCCGCTGAAAAACGCCCCGCACACTGCGGCGGAAATCGTCGGCGAATGGACCCATCCTTACAGCCGCGAGCAAGCGGTGTATCCAGTTGAGTCCTTGATCGATGGCAAATACTGGCCACCGGTTGGCCGCGTCGACAACGTGTTTGGCGACCGCAACCTGATCTGTGCCTGCCCGTCCATCGAGAGCTATCAAGAGGCGTGATTCATTGCGCAACTCCTTTGTAGGAGCTGCCGAAGGCTGCGAAAAGACCGGAACGGTCTTCGACCCTCTGACACCTGCTCCGCAGGTGATCGCAGCCTGCGGCAGCTCCTACAGGGATTTCATCCGCCTCTTCAAAAGGATTGAACCATGACAACCGAACAACTGCTCACCACCCCGCTCCACGCCCTGCACCGTGAACTGGGTGCCAAAATGGTGCCTTTCGCGGGCTACGACATGCCGGTGCAATACCCGGCGGGCGTGATGAAAGAACACCTGCACACCCGGGAAAAAGCCGGGTTGTTTGATGTGTCGCACATGGGCCAGATTCGCCTGAGCGGTGCCGATGCCGCCAAGGCACTGGAAGCTCTGGTGCCGGTGGACATCATTGACCTGCCCGTCGGCATGCAGCGTTACGCAATGTTCACCAACAACACCGGCGGCATCCTTGACGATCTGATGGTCGCCAATCTCGGCAATGACCAACTGATGCTGGTGGTCAACGCTGCCTGCAAGAACGACGACCTTGCCCACCTGCAGAAACATCTGGGTGAGCATTGTGAAATCCAGCCCCTGTTTGAAGAGCGCGCCCTGCTCGCCCTTCAGGGTCCGCAGGCTGTGACCGTGCTGGCGCGTCTGGCGCCGGAAGTCGCAAAAATGACCTTCATGCAGTTCGCCAGCGTGCAGTTGCTGGGCGTGGACTGCTACGTCAGCCGCTCGGGCTACACTGGCGAAGACGGCTACGAGATTTCTGTACCGGCCGATCAGGCTGAAACCCTGGCCCGGCGCTTGCTGGATGAACCGGAAGTGGCCCCGATTGGCCTGGGTGCGCGCGACTCGCTGCGTCTGGAAGCAGGCTTGTGCCTTTACGGCCACGACATGAACACCGAGACAACCCCCATTGAAGCCAGCCTGCTGTGGGCTATTTCCAAAGTTCGCCGCGCTGATGGCGCTCGTGCCGGCGGCTTCCCCGGTGCCGAGCAGATCTTTGCTCAACAACAGACCGCCCCAGCCCGCAAACGCGTTGGCCTGTTGCCACAGGAACGCACGCCTGTGCGCGAAGGCACAGATATTGTCGATGCCCACGGCAACTCGATTGGCACCGTATGCAGCGGCGGCTTCGGCCCCAGCCTTGGCGGTCCTTTGGCGATGGGTTATTTGAACAGCGCGTTTACCGCACTGGACACTCAAGTCTGGGCGGTAGTGCGCGGCAAGCAAGTACCGATGCTGGTCAGCAAAATGCCTTTCGTTGCACAACGCTACTATCGCGGGTAAGTGCCAGTCGCGGCTGATTAACGGCGTCAAAAAAATACGGCGGCTAACGCCTATATCAGCCGCTTGTATTACACGCACTAAACAGCAGCGTAATAGCCAAAACAGCGCACTCGAAGAGTGCGCCTAACAGTAAAAAACTATCGATTCCTGATAACTGGTAAATATTTTAAAACGCCGCGAAACCGCCTGAATCCGGGCACCAGACAGGGGCTTGTGTTTGTAATAAGAGTTAGCGTAGAGTTTCTCAACTGTGTTTGCATGGGTCGCTGAATCGGGACCTGGGCAGTAGCGCCAAGTTTGCTACAACCCGCTCTACGCTTCTTAATTCCTGCAACCAGCCCAGTACTCTTTCATGTGAAAGAGGCTGTCATCAATTCAAGTTCCAGGGAATAAGAAAATGGCTGAACGTCAGAGCGGTACCGTCAAGTGGTTTAACGACGAGAAAGGTTTTGGTTTTATCACTCCAGAAAGCGGTCCGGATCTGTTTGTGCACTTCCGCGCTATTCAGGGCAACGGCTTCAAGAGCCTGAAAGAAGGTCAGAAAGTGACTTTCGTTGCGGTGCAAGGCCAGAAAGGTATGCAGGCTGACGAAGTTCAAGCCGAAGCGTAAGCCTTGGAACATGAAAAGCCCCCTGGTATTGATATCAGGGGGCTTTTTTGTGGGCGCGAGTCAGTAACATGCACGCTTTCGATGATTGAGAACCGCTGCCATGTCCCGACACCTGCTTAGCCCGCAAGGTGACTTCCCGCCCGCGAGCCTGGGCCGTCGCCTTGCTGCGATTTTCTACGACGCGCTGCTGTGCTTTGCTCTGCTGCTGGTCACAGCCTTTATCTACAAGCTGGTGTTGATGGCGTTCATTGGCGAGGCCCGACTGAAGGCGATGTCGGAATCAGGCTCGCTGGACGGCGACCCATTCCTGTCTACGATTTTGCTGCTGGTGATATTTGGTTTCTTCGCGAAATTCTGGACTCACTCAGGGCAAACGCTGGGCATGCAGGTGTGGGGCATCCGCGTGCAGAACGCCGATGGCAGCGGAATCAGTCTGCTGCAAGCGCTGCTGCGCTTCATGGTGTCCATCGCATCGTGGCTGTGTTTAGGGCTGGGGTTTATCTGGGCGTTGTTTGATAAGCGGAATCGTAGCTGGCATGACCTGTATTCCAATAGCCAGTTGGTGCGGGTGCCGAAGAAGCGGTAGAACAGCTCATCTTTGCGGGTGGGTGGTGCCATTAGATCCCTACAGCCGGATCGCGATCCGGTAGGAGGCAACTTGTTGGCGAACGGGCTTGATGCGGCGATTCAGGCTGACCGCCTCGCGAACAAGTTCGCTCCTACCGGAGCGCGCGGTTATGTAGGAGCGCGCTTGCCCGCGGCAGCTGTAGTAAGTTCGCCACGGTACTTAACTGCACACACAAAAAAGCCGACACGAAGTCGGCTTTTTCACAGCTGCGAACCTTACCCGGCCCTGCGCAACAACAGCACCCCGGCCAATGCACAGACACCCGCAGGCACCAGCACTGCAAATAACGGCGAGAAGCCGAACACAAGGCTCGATGGCCCCAGCAGGTCCTGCACGATGCGGAAGGTGAACCCCACCAGCACGCCGGTGAACACCCGCTGGCCCAGCGTCACGGAGCGCAGCGGACCGAAGATGAAGGAAATCGCCATCAACACCAACGCGACGGTTACCAGCGGCTGCAGAACCTTGGTCCAGAACGCCAGCCAGTAACGGCCATTGCTCAGGCCTTGATCGGCCAGGTAGTGCGCGTATTGCCACAAACCGGTGATCGACAGCGAGTCGGGCGGCATGACAACCGTGCTGAGCAACTGCGGACTCAGCGCAACGTCCCAACGCTCGTCAGCGGTCTTGATCACCTCGGTGCTGCCATCGCGGAAGAAGGTGGTGGAGATGTCGTTCAACGACCAGTGATCTTCGTTGAACTTGGCCTGTCTGGCGAAGCTGGCGCTGAGCATGTGACGCTCATTGTCGAAACGATACCGTGTCACGCCGTACAGAATGCCGTTAGGTTGCACTGAGTTGATGTGAATGAACTCATCGCCCTGACGGTGCCACATACCGTGGCGTGCACTTTGCGCATCACCACTGCCCTGCGCCAGAGAACGGTTGGCCTGAGCCTGGTTCTCGGCTGCGGGAGCTACGTATTCGCCGATCAGTACACCGGCAATCATCAGCACCAGCATTGGTTTCATGACCGCCCAGACGATACGGCCGATAGACACGCCAGCGGCACGCATGATCGTCAGTTCGCTGCTGCTGGCCAGGCTGCCCAGGCCGATCAGGCAGCCAATCAGCGCCGCCATTGGCAGCATTTCATACACACGCCGTGGCGCAGTCATCAATACGAAGCTGCTGGCATCCAGCAAGGTGTAGCTGTCGCTGATGTCACCCATTTCATCGATAAAGGCGAACAACGACGCCAGACCGAGAATGATCCCGAGAACCGCCAGGATGGCAACGAAAACGCTTTTGCCAATGTAACGATCGAGCTTAACCATGAGCCACCTCCGACGCGCTGCGGCGACTCGCCATCTTCAAGCGCAGCGGCTCCCAGTACAAAAGCCCAAGGCCGATCAACAGAAACAGCACATGCACCCACCAGATTCCCAGCGCCATTGGCAGCTTGCCTTTCTCCAGTGCACCGCGCACCGCGATCAGCATGGTCAGGTAAGCCATATAGAGAAGGATTGCAGGCAGCAGCTTCAGATAACGACCCTGACGCGGGTTGACGCGGGACAGCGGCACTGCCATCAAGGTCACGATGAACACCAGAATCGGCAGCGAGATACGCCACTGCAGTTCGGCTTTATTGCGCAAGACATCGCTGCCGAACAGGTCGGAGGTCGGAATGGCTTCGCGGTCAGTGATCTCGTCGCTGATGTCCGGCTTGGGCAGCATCGCGCCATAAGTGTCGTACTTGATCGCCCGATAATTGGCCTCACCCGGATTGCCGTCATAGCGATAGCCGTTCTCCAGGATCAGGAAGCGGTTGCCGTCCGGCTTGATCTCCTGGTGGCCTTTTTCTGCCACCAGAACGGTAATCCCGCGATCCTTGCTCTTGTCGGAGGAGACACGCTTTTCCGAAATGAACACGCCGCCCAGATTCGAACGGTCTTCGGAAAGCTCCTGGGTATAAGTGACGCGAGTACCATCGCGTAGCGCCTGGAAGCGGCCTGGCACTAACGTATCGAATTCGGTCATCGCGTCCTGCTTGTTAATAAGCAGGGAGAACTGGGTCGCGCCTTGCGGTGCCAGGCTAAAACTCAGCCAGGCTACCAGCAGCGCCACCACGGTCGCCGGTGCCATGGTCATCCACAGCAAACGCTGCTGGCTCATGCCGGTCGCGGCAAGAACAGTCATTTCGCTTTCAAGGTAAAGCCGACCGTAAGCCAGCAGAATCCCCAGAAACAGACCCAGCGGCAGGATCAGTTGCAGGAAGCCGGGCATACGAAAGCCCATGATCATGAACAGTACGCCCGGATCCAGTGCCCCGGACGCAGCCTGCGCGAGGTACTTGATGAAGCGTCCGCTCATGATGATTACCAACAACACGGCGCTCACAGCGCTCAGGGTAACCAGCACTTCTCGGGACAGATAACGAAAGACGATCAAACCAGACACTCCAGGGTCGCCAGGCTCAGGCAGCCAGACAAGAAAAGGTACTAGCAGTGGCGGCAGATTCAACACAGGTCTGCCAAAAAATATGCGGCATTATCCTGTGAATGAGGTCCTCTGTCACTGCGTGCTCCGGATAGTTCTCTCGGAAACGTCCTGCACAGAGCCACATTCACATGTTTTCCGGGGTTGTCAGCGATCCCGTGGCGGGGTCAAACTGCGGGCCTTGTCGTTGGCATGTTGATGCGAAACACCCGCTCCCTGCCGCGCACGTCATTCATTTCGCGATAGCTCATCGTTTATTCGGGGACCCCGACATGGAATTGGTTGTTAAAAGCGTAAGCCCAGAAACCTTGAAAACCGCGACCCTGGTAGTCGCCGTAGGCGAAGGCCGCGCGCTCAGCGACGCTGCAAAAACCGTAGACGCGCTCAGCGGCGGCGCCATCAGTGCAGTGCTCAAACGTGGCGATCTGGCCGGCAAAGTGGCTCAAACCCTGCTCCTGCACAACCTGCCCAATTTGAAAGCCGAGCGCGTTTTGCTGGTCGGCACCGGTAAAGAAGCGGAATTGTCTGACCGTCAATTCAAGAAAGTCATCAGCGCCGTGCTGTCGACTCTTAAAGGTTTGGGCGGCAGCGACGCAGCCATCGCCCTGGATCAGGTCGTCGTCAAAAGCCGGGATACCTACGGCAAGGCACGTCTGCTGGTAGAAACCCTCGCCGACGGCGAATATGTTTTTGATCGTTTCAAGAGCAAGAAAGCCGAAGCCAAAGCGCTGAAAAAGGTCACCTTGCTGACCGACAAGATCAGCGTCGCCGATGTAGAGCGTGCAGCTACTCATGCACAGGCCATCGCCGCTGGCATGGCGTTCACTCGCGATCTGGGCAACATGCCGCCTAACGTCTGCCACCCGGTTTATCTGGGCGAACAGGCCAAGGCGCTGGGTAAAGCACACAAGAACCTCAAGGTTGAAGTTCACGACGAGAAGAAACTCGCCGAACTGGGCATGGGTTCGTTCCTCGCCGTGGCACAGGGCAGCGCTCAGCCGCCACGCCTGATCGTGATGAACTACTCCGGCGGCAAGAAAAGCGAAAAGCCTTTCGTGCTGGTCGGTAAAGGCATCACTTTTGATACCGGCGGCATCAGCATCAAGCCTGCTGCGGGCATGGACGAGATGAAGTTCGACATGTGTGGCGCTGCCAGCGTGTTCGGTACTCTGCGCGCCGTGCTGGAACTGCAACTGCCGATCAATCTGGTATGCGTCATCGCCGCCGCGGAAAACATGCCGAGCGGCACCGCGACGCGTCCAGGCGATATCGTCACCACCATGAGCGGTCAGACCGTGGAAATTCTCAACACTGACGCCGAAGGCCGTCTGGTGCTGTGTGATGCGTTGACCTACGCCGAACGCTTCAAGCCTCAGGCCGTGATCGACATCGCTACGCTGACCGGCGCTTGCGTCGTGGCATTGGGCGGTCACACATCCGGTCTGCTGGGCAACAACGATGCACTGATCAATCAGTTGCTCGACGCTGGCAAGTTTGCCGACGACCGTGCATGGCAATTGCCGTTGTTCGACGAATATCAGGAGCAACTGGACAGCCCGTTCGCCGACATCGCCAACATTGGTGGCCCGAAAGGCGGCACCATCACCGCAGCCTGCTTCCTGTCGCGCTTCACCAAAACCTATGACTGGGCGCACCTGGACATCGCCGGCACAGCCTGGCTGAGCGGCGGCAAGGACAAGGGCGCCACCGGCCGTCCGGTTCCGTTGTTGACCCAGTACCTGCTCGACCGCGCCGGCGCGTGAGGAAACCGGGGGCGTTAACAGCCCGGTAGGAGCGAACTTGTTCGCGAGGCGATAGACCTGCAAACGCATTTATTACGCCTCGCGAACAAGTTCGCTCCTACCGGAAACTGCGTTTCATGTGATGTTTGACAAGCGCCCCGCGACCTGGAACCTACATGACACAAGTCGATTTCTACATTCTCCCCAGCCCCGATCCTTCGGCACGTCTGGACTTCGCCTGCAAGCTCACGGAGAAAGCCTGGCGCATGGGCCATCGGATTTACCTGCATTGCAGCGATGCCGCGCAGCGTGAAGATCTGGATGCCCGGCTATGGCGCTTCAAGGGCGAAACTTTTATTCCCCACGGTGACGCTGAAGACGATCAGGTCGCGCCAGTGGTGCTGGGCCTCGGAGAAGACCCGGGGCAACATCAGGATCTGCTGGTCAATCTGGACCTGCGCATCCCCGAATTTTTCAAACGTTTCGCCCGCGTGGCGGAAATAGTGGTGGAAGACCCCGCCATACGACTGGCCGCACGAGAGAGTTTTCGTTTCTATCGTGAACAGGGCTATCCTCTGCAAGATCACCGACTACAGCGGCTTTGAGCACACGATGGATAATTCAAACCCTCTGAAAAACTCCGCCCATTTGCTGGACGACCTCGAGTCGATCCGCCAACTGCTCGGCGATGACTCCCAGCAACCGCCCACTCATGGCGAAGGGCAGATCCCTTTGCTGTTCGATGTGGTGGGCGCAAAACCGGCACTGCACCAGGAACTGGATTTCGGCGATGAAGATGAGGCCGATATTCCAACCCTGACACCTGAGCCTGTCGCACAACCCGTCGAAACGCCCGTGGCTGCTGCTCCGGCGCAGGCAAGATCAAAAGAAGATGCTCTGTTGCATCTGGACTCGGAGCTGCGCGCCGCCGCCCAGTTGATCATGCAGGACGTCATCGACGACTTCGCGCCGCATATCGAGACGGAAATCAAACGCCGTCTTGAAGCGCGGATGGAACGGCTGCTGAGCCAGTATCAGAATTAAATAACCACGGCGGCGCCTGGACTGATGCATTCGCGAATGAATTCGCTCCCACAGGGGTAACCGCATTTACCTGTGGGAGCGAATTCATTCGCGAAAAAGCCTTAACAGTCGAAAATTCAGTATCTGATTCACACATAACCCAATTTTGCGTCACCCATCATCGCCCCGCTCTACGCCCAGCCGTTCATCCCCGCTATACTTGTCGGCTTTCCCGAATTACAGCAATAGGTTCCCGCCGCGCATGGACAAGACCTACCAGCCGCACGCTATTGAAACTTCCTGGTATCAAACCTGGGAATCCGAGAATTACTTCGCCCCACAAGGCGCGGGTGACTCGTACACCATCATGATCCCGCCGCCGAACGTCACCGGCAGCCTGCACATGGGCCATGGTTTCAATAACGCGATCATGGACGCCTTGATCCGTTTCCGCCGCATGCAGGGTCGCAACACCCTGTGGCAACCGGGCACCGACCACGCCGGTATCGCCACGCAAATGCTGGTAGAGCGTCAGATCGAAGCGCAAGGCCTGAACCGTCACGATCTGGGCCGCGAAAAATTCCTGGAGAAAATCTGGGAATGGAAAGATCAGTCCGGCGGCAACATCAGCCGTCAGATCCGCCGCCTGGGCTCGTCCGTTGACTGGAGCCGTGAGCGCTTCACCATGGACGACGGCCTGTCGGACGCGGTTAAAGAAGCTTTCGTACGTCTGCATGAAGACGGCCTGATCTATCGCGGCAAGCGTCTGGTCAACTGGGACACCAAACTGCACACCGCTATTTCCGACCTGGAAGTGGAGAACCACGACGAGAAAGGTTTCCTGTGGAACCTGCGTTATCCACTGGCTGACGGCGCGAAAACCGCTGACGGTCTGGATTATCTGATCGTTGCCACCACGCGTCCGGAAACCATGCTCGGTGATGCCGCCGTCGCCGTTAACCCGGAAGACGAGCGTTACAAAGCGCTGATCGGCAAGTTCGTTGAGCTGCCACTGGTTGGCCGCCGCATCCCGATCATTGCAGATGAATACTGCGACCCGGAATTCGGCACCGGCTGCGTGAAAATCACCCCGGCCCACGATTTCAACGACTACGAAGTCGGCAAGCGCCACAACCTGCCGCTGCTGAATATCTTCGACAAGAACGCCAACGTACTGGCCGCCGCTCAGGTGTTCAACCTCGACGGCACCCTGAACGAAACCGTAGACGGAACCCTGCCCGCCGAATACGCAGGTCTTGACCGTTTCGAAGCGCGCAAGCAGATCGTTGCTGCATTCGACGCCGCCGGCCTGCTGGTCAGCGTCGACGATCACGCCCTGAAAGTCCCGAAAGGCGACCGCTCCGGCACCATCATCGAGCCGTGGCTGACTGACCAGTGGTACGTGTCTACCAAGCCTTTGGCTGAACCGGCTATCGCTGCAGTTGAAGACGGCCGCATCGCCTTCGTGCCCAAGCAGTACGAAAACATGTATTTCTCGTGGATGCGTGACATCCAGGACTGGTGCATCAGCCGTCAACTCTGGTGGGGCCACCGCATCCCGGCCTGGTACGACGAGTCCGGCAAGGTATACGTCGGTCGCGATGAAGCCGAAGTACGTGCCAAGAACAACCTGGGCCCCGACGTTGCGCTGCAACAGGACAACGACGTACTCGACACCTGGTTCAGTTCGGGCTTGTGGACCTTCTCCACCCTAGGCTGGCCGGAAAAGACCAAAGCGCTGGAAACCTTCCACTCCACCGACGTACTGGTTACTGGCTTCGACATCATTTTCTTCTGGGTTGCCCGGATGATCATGCTCACCATGCATCTGGTGAAAGACGAAGACGGCACGCCGCAAGTGCCGTTCAAGACGGTGTATGTGCACGGTCTGGTCCGAGATGGCCAAGGTCAGAAGATGTCCAAGTCCAAGGGCAACGTCCTCGACCCGCTGGACATCATCGACGGCATCGAGCTGGAAGACCTGGTGCAGAAACGCACCTCCGGCATGATGCAGCCGAAACTGGCGAAGAAAATTGAAAAGCAGACTCGCGACGAGTTCGCTGACGGTATCGCCAGCTACGGCACCGACGCCCTGCGCTTCACCTTCTGCTCGCTGGCGTCTACCGGTCGCGACATCAAGTTCGACATGGGCCGCGTTGAGGGCTATCGCAACTTCTGCAACAAGATCTGGAACGCCGCACGCTACGTGCTGGACAAAGGCGAAGACTGTGGCCAGAACGGCGAAGAAGTCGAACTGTCCCTGGCTGATCGCTGGATCATCTCGCAACTGCAGCGCACCGAAGCCGAAGTGACCCGTCAACTGGATCAATTCCGTTTCGACCTCGCGGCTCAGGCGCTGTACGAGTTCATCTGGAACCAGTACTGCGACTGGTATCTGGAACTGTCCAAGCCGGTGCTGTGGGACGAGAATGCCCCGGTTGAACGTCAGCGTGGCACCCGCCGTACGCTGGTTCGCGTGCTGGAAGTTGCGCTGCGTCTGGCGCATCCGTTCATGCCGTTCATCACCGAAGAAATCTGGCAGCGCCTCGCGCCGCTGGCCGGTGCAGAAGGCAAAACCATCATGCTGCAGCCTTGGCCAGTGGCCAATGAAGCGCGCATCGATCAAGCCGCCGAAGACGACATCGAATGGCTCAAGGGCCTGATGCTCGCCACCCGTAACATCCGTGGCGAAATGAACATCGGTCCGGGCAAGCCGTTGCAACTGTTCCTCAAGAACGTCAACGCCGAAGACCTGCGTCGCCTGCAGGAGAACGATTACCTGCTGAAGAAACTGGCCAAGCTGGAATCCATCACCGTACTGGAAGCAGGCGCAGAAGCACCGCTGTCGGCTACCGGTCTGGTGGGTGAAATGGAAGTGCTGGTGCCAATGGCTGGCCTGATCGACAAAGATGCCGAGCTGGCGCGTCTGGACAAGGAAATCCTGCGCCTGCAAGGCGAAGTGCAACGGGTCGGCGGCAAGCTGTCCAACGCTGCCTTCGTTGACAAGGCACCGCCTGAGGTCATCGCCAAGGAACGCGCGAAGATGGCCGAGGCCGAACAGGCCTTGGGCAAGCTGGCTGAGCAGCATGCGCGGATTGCGAGCTTGTAAATAAAACAGTCAGCCAGCCTTCCCCAAGGCTGGCCGACAACAACGAACCCTGTAGGAGCGACCGGGGTGGCGCTCCACCTTGCTCGCGATAGCGGTCTGTCATTCACACCTGACAAACTGCTATCACGAGCAAGGTGGAGCGCCACCCCGGTCACTCCTACAGGGTTTTGTGCTCTCTCCAGAATTGAATTGGTCATGACTACTCCAGACAAGCCAAAACCACCCCGCAAAAAGCCTAAACCGGCGCAGCCAGGCAAACCCGCCGAGCCCCGTGAAAAAGCGACTTTGCACCCACGCAATCGCCATCAAGGCCATTACGATTTTCCCAAGCTGATCAAAAGCAGCCCGGAACTGGGGCAGTTTCTGATCACCAATCCGTATGGCAAGGAAAGCATCGACTTCGCCAACCCGGCCGCCGTACGCGTGTTCAACCGGGCGCTACTCAAGTCGTTTTACGGCATCGCCCACTGGGATATCCCGGCCGACTACCTGTGCCCGCCGATTCCGGGCCGCGCCGACTACCTGCACTTCCTCGCCGACCTGCTGGCTGAGCGCAACGAAGGCGTTATCCCACGCGGTGCCTCGATCAAGGCACTGGACGTCGGCACAGGCGCCAACTGCGTCTATCCACTGATCGGTCATAGCGACTATGGCTGGCAATTCCTGGGCTCGGAAATCGACACCACCGCCGTTGCAGCTGCCACTGCGATCATCAAGTCCAACAACCTGAGCAAAGCCATCAGCCTGCGTCAGCAAACCAATCGCAATCAGATCCTGCTGGGCCTGCTGAGCGACGATGAACGCTTCGAAGTGAGCCTCTGCAACCCGCCCTTCCACTCGTCTCTGGAAGAAGCACAGCGCGGCAGCCAGCGTAAATGGCGGGCGTTGGGCAAGGCGGACCCGAAACGAAAACTTCCGGTACTCAACTTCGGCGGGCAATCGCAGGAGTTGTGGTGTGAAGGCGGCGAGATCGGCTTCGTCACTCAACTGATCAAAGAAAGCACCCAATCAGCTAAACAGGTGTTGTGGTTCAGCACGCTGGTTTCAAAGGCGTCCAACCTGCCAATGATTCAAAGCACACTGAAAAAAGCAGGAGTGTTTGAAAGCCAGGTGATCGAGATGGGCCAGGGCCAGAAGCAAAGCCGCTTCGTGGCGTGGACGTTTCATGACAAGGCTAAACAGGAGGCGTGGCGGCTGGAGCGCTGGGTGTTGAAATAAACAACCGGTACTCACCTGTGGGAGCGAATTTATTCGCGAAGACGGCGTTACTCACGATAGATGTGCATTGAATGTACCGACCTCTTCGCGAATAAATTCGCTCCCACAGGCCCGCATTTCCAATAGACAGACACAAAAAAGCCGTGCCCGGTTAACCGGTGCACGGCTTTTTCAACAGCAAGCGTGTGCTTACTTGTTGATCGAGTCGTTCAGCACTTTAGCTGGTACGAACTTGATGACTTTCTTGGCAGCGATTTCGATGGCAGCGCCAGTCGAAGGGTTGCGGCCAGTGCGAGCTGGACGCTCGGCTACTTTCAGTTTGCCGATACCCGGCAGAGTGATTTCAGCGCCGTTTTCCAGTTGGTCGGCAACAATTTGGCCCAATTGCTCAAGAGCATTACGCGCGGTGGTTTTTGGCGCGTCGATAGCTTCTGCGATATCGGCGATCAATTGGTCTTTAGTCAGAGCCATGGTGGTGTTCCTTCCCTATCAAATTCATTTGGATTGCAGAGTGCAGCGTCGGCCTGGAGCCGGATAATGAACCCGACCCTCCAGTAGCAGCCACGATTAATCGCGAAGTGTAGATACTGAAACCGGGCATTGGTTCGGCCCAAACGCACACAAACTGCGGTGCTTGGCGCGCTATGCTGCACAAGACGGGGCAAAACTAGCACAGAGCCGAGCAAATATCCGCACTAACCTACCCGTTTGGACAGGTTTCTCCCGTTTGAACCGAAAAAAAGCGGTTCGGACACCTCATGAGAGCTAAAACCAAGGGGTTCAGCCTCGTTTCACGTCTCGGGTGCGTTACACTGCGTGCCGTAAATCGAGCAGCGCCGCTCGTCAGTATTCCGCTCACAACCAGCCGAGAAACCCATGCCGATCCGTCATTGCATCGTCCACCTGATCGACAAGAAACCCGACGGCACGCCCGCAGTTCTCCACGCACGCGACTCCGAACTCGCTGAGTCTCAAGCCATCGAGAACATGCTGGCCGACCTCAACGAAAGCTATAACGCCAAACAGGGCAAGGCCTGGGGATTCTTCCACGCCGAGTCTGGCGCGCATCCGTTCAGCGGCTGGCTGAAGGAGTACATGGACGGCGGCAAAGACTTCACGGCATTCAGCCGGGTCGCAGTAGAGCACCTGCAAAAGCTGATGGAAGAATCCAACCTGTCCGTCGGCGGCCACGTGCTGTTTGCTCACTATCAACAAGGCATGACGGATTATCTGGTCATCGCCCTGCTGCACCACAGCGAAGGCGTGGCCGTGAGCGAAACCCTCGACGTGACCCCGTCACGCCATCTGGACCTTGGTCAACTGCACCTTGCGGCGCGGATCAACGTGTCCGAATGGCAGAACAACAAGATGTCCAAGCAGTACATCTCGTTCATCAAGGGCAAGAACGGCAAGAAGGTCTCGGAATACTTCCGCGACTTCATCGGTTGCCAGGAAGGCGTCGACGGCCCTGGCGAAACCCGCACCCTGCTCAAGGCCTTCAGCGACTTCGTCGAAAGCGAAGATCTGCCGGAAGATTCCGCCCGGGAGAAAACCAAGACCCTGGTCGACTACGCCAGCAGCCAGAGCAAAATGGGTGAGCCCATGGGCCTGGAAGAACTCTCCGGCCTGATCGACGAAGAGCGCCCACGCGCGTTCTACGATCACATCCGCAACAAGGACTACGGCCTGTCGCCGGAGATCCCTGCCGATAAGCGCACCCTCAACCAGTTCCGCCGCTTCACCGGCCGCGCAGAAGGCCTGTCGATCAGCTTTGAAGCGCATCTGCTGGGCGACAAGATCGAATACGACGAAGCCGCCGGTACATTGATCATCAAAGGTCTGCCAACGCAACTGACTGATCAGCTCAAGCGCCGCTGAGGACACACGAGCATGTTGCTACGCACCCTGAAGAAGTTCGCTCTGATCATGCTGGTCGTATTGGTTTATCAGAACTGGGGCAAGATCGAGCACTTCTTCAACCCCTCGGACGCAATCCCTGCACAGACTCAGGCGCAAGCCCGGGTGGTGATGTACGCGACCGAGTGGTGCGGCTACTGCAAACAAACGCGGCGTTTCCTCGACAGCAAAGGTATTCCGTTCAAGGAGTACGACATCGAGAAGTCAGATGAAGGCCGCAAGGCATATGAAGCGCTGGGTGGCCGTGGCATCCCGTTGATTGATGTGAATGGCACGATCATCAGAGGCTTCAGCGAAGAGGCGATATTGGCGGCGCTGAAGTGATCGCGGAGCTCCAAGGCTAGACAACACCCTGTGGGACTCTACATTGGCCTGCTAGCTCACTTCCTGTGGGAGCGAATTTATTCGCGAAGGGGCCGGTACATCCACAACCTTGTATCGACTGAAGCACCGCCTTCCCGAATGAATTCGCTCCCACAGGTAGATTCACAGCTGGCTCTCTCAGCCCTTCTCGATTCGAAATCCAAACCGCGGAAAGTGCACATGCACCACACCCGCCCGCTCGTCTTCACGGCGAAGGATTAACTCTTCGCGACCACTGAAGACTAGCTCGCCTTCAACCGGATCCACGCCGTAATCAACAGCTGAAATGGACACTTGATCACCGGCCTTGAAGCCATTGAGATCAACAAACTGCTCATCCGGCAACGCAGCAGGCGTCGCGTTCAAAGCGATCTCAACCGCCTCAGCCGGGCTCAACTCGCTTGGCGCGCCATGACCGAAGCCCAGAACCCGAGCCAGCCAGGCCGCCACTTCAGGGTAATCATCGACAAACGGCGCAGTCACAGGGGTTTGCTTGAGGAACCACAGGGTATGGGCAACAGAGAAGTCGGCAATCGAAGGTGCGCCAAACAGGAAGTCGCCATTGCGCTCAAGTTGCTGCTCCAGCCGGGACATCAGCGTTGGCCATTGGTGTTTGGCCTGCTCGACGGGCAAACGAGTTGCACTGCCGCCCTGGAACAACGCAGCGCGATCAGCGACGAAGGCTTTCACTCCTTCAGGCGGCACTTTGGCGAAACGTACCGCCAGCGACTCAGGCTGGAACACCAGGCTCACGGCGTGCATGAACATTACTGAGTCGGCCCACGCTGCAAAGCTGGCGACCGTGAACTCCTGCCCTTCCGGGAAAAACGCAGGCGAGGCTTTTTCCTGTTCCAGACGACGGGCCATCAATGCCGTATCGCAGTAGATATCAGCGCCGATCTGTAGCACCGGAGTTCGGCGATAACCACCGGTCAGCGCCGTCAGATCGGGTTTTGGCATGATCGAAGGGACAGTGACGGAGCGCCAGGACAGGCCTTTGAACCCCAGCATCAGACGGGCTTTTTCAGCGAACAGCGAGGTGGGGTAATGGTGCAGGATGATGTCGGTCATGGCTGGCTTTCCAACGGTAGGTAAGTCAGCAGCTTAACCGGGTACAGGCAGCGAGCCTACCCGACAACAATGATGGCAAATCATCACAGCGATTGATCGAAACACAGTGTTCTGGAGCTGCCGAAGGCTGCGAATGGCGGCGCGCCAGACAAACCGGCATCTTCGCCGTCGTAACCTCCGACAAAGCGTACAAGAGCGAGGTGTGCCTGAAAGAATACAGAACCCAGTGGGAGCGAATTCATTCGCGAAAGCGATATTCCACACGATGCATAAGCTGCGGATGTACCGGCCTCTTCGCGAATGAATTCGCTCCCACGGGAATTGTGTTCGCAGCCCAGCATAGAGGTCCGCTATTTAACGCGGGGCAGCGTGGTGCAATACCCCGCCGCCAGACACTCCTTCGCACTCTTCCTCAATTTCTTGATCAACCGCTCCTGGCGCAACGCCTCCCCCTTGCTCACACACTGCTCAACATAAACAAGTGCCACCGCCGGGCTGGAATAAAAGTAGCGTGCACCTTTGCCACTCTGATGGGCCGCAAAACGGCGCTGCGGATCGTCGCTGATGCCGCAGTACAACGAGCCGTTTTCAGCGCGCACCAAGTACACGAACCAAGGTTTGCTGACCGCTGGTTCGGGTGTCTCGTTGACGGATGAGGACAAGGCTTCAGGCATGGCAACAGATCAAATGGTGCGAAAGCCGCGATTCTATCAGAGGCTTAACGTCCGGCCTGAAACGCCTTCAGGCCCTTCTGCGCCTGAGCGCGGATAGCGTTCTGTACAAACGGCGTCCAGCCGAGCAACAGGCCTTTGGTGCCCAAGGCCTGTCGAGACCAGCGCCACAGGTCAAATTGATCATGATGCTCCGCGATCTTGCCGTCGCGAAACACGAAGCGCGCCTGAATGTCGTTGACCACGGTATTGCCGGTCTGACTAAACAGATACGTGGCAATCCAGTGCGCTGCGCCGCTGCGTTCATCAGCGCGGACGCTATCGAAGGTCAGGGAAAAGTCCTTGGCCCGCGAGGTGAGCATGCGCCACATGTCGCAAGCCTGCTGGCCGCGCAACTCGCCAAAGACTGGATCGCTGAACAGCACGTCATCGGTGTAACACGCAGCCATCGCCTCGGCATCCAGGCGATTGAAGGCCTCGTAAAAGCGGGTAATCAGCGCGTTATTGATCAGGCGTTTGTCTTCGTCGCTCATGCATGCAGGTCCGTTGGAGCAAAAGGTGCCTGCACGATAAGCGGCAATCGCTGGTTTTGCCATGGGCATAAGCGAGACAAATGCCTGGAGTCAGACTTTTTCGCTACTCACCTGCACATAAAGCGCTCGTCCGGCACCAAGCCCCGCAATGATCGCCGACAAGCCGAGCACCGCGAAGATCCAGCCGATGGAATCCCAACCACCGGTAACGTCATGCACGACGCCTACGGCAAATGGGCCAATGGAAGCGATGGTATAACCAATGCCCTGCGCCATGCCCGACAGGTTCGACGCAACATGGGAGTCCCTGGACCGCAGCACGATCAGCGTCAACGCGATACTGAAGGCACCACCCTGCCCCAACCCCAGCAAAATAGCCCAGCCCCACAGGCTATCGATGGGCGCATACAAACACCCAAATAATCCGGCCAGCGACATGGACATGACCACCAGCACGCCCAGGCGTTGATCCTTGCCGCGAGTCGCCAGCCAAGGCGCGGTCAATGCGCTGATCAACTGAACCATGATCGACCCGGACATCATTAAACCGGCATCCGTAGGGCTCATGCCCCGGCCGATCAACACCGAAGGCAACCAGCCAAACACGATATAAGCCAGCGAAGACTGCAGCCCCATGTAAAGGGTGACTTGCCAGGCCAGGCGATCGCGCAACAGGCCACGCACGCGATAAGTCACTTGATTCACATCGTGCTTTTGCCGAGCCTGGGGCCACCAGATGAGTGCCGCCAACAATGCTGGAATCATCCAGAAGCCCAGGCCGATGGCCCAGTCATCGCCGAAATATTGAGTCAGCGGTACCGTCGAACCAGCCGCCAAGGCTGCGCCCAGACACAAGGCCATGGTGTAGACGCCGGTCATCGTACCGGCCTGTTTGGGGAAGTCGCGTTTAACGATACCCGGCAGCAGCACGCCAATCACACCGATGCTCGCGCCAGCCAGAACACTGCCCGCAAACAACCCGACCTCACCGAACAGGCTACGCAACAAGATACCGGCGGCCAGGGTCAGTAAAATCCCCAACACCACCTGCTCACTGCCAAAGCGCCGCGCCAATCGCGGGGCCAGCGGCGCGAACAACCCAAGACACAACACCGGCAGAGTGGTCAGCAGCCCCGCCGAAGCGGATGAGAGCCCCAGGCTGCTGGAAACACTGCTGAGCAGCGGTGCCATACTCGCCAGCGCCGGACGCAGGTTAAGCGCCACCAGCACCAGCCCGAGCAGCAACAGCCACGGCCGATCGAGTACAGAAGAAGGATGTTGTGGGGTAGAGCTCGCCGATGGCGCCTTGGTCGTCATTGTTTTCTCAGGGCAGGTAGTGAAGCGGCGCAGAGCGCCAAAAAGGTGCATCGTGTTGGAGAACAGCAACGAATACAAGTTTCGCTCGGATTGAATACAGCCCTGAACTGAAATGCGATCTCCTGTGAGATGTCTCTGACACAGCACTATGGAGCGCTAAACAGAGAACCTGTGGGAGCGAGGCTTGCCCGCGATATGGGCGATAAGGTGTCAAGCCTTACAATGAGTTATCGTTCATCGTCGGAATGCCGCCCAGACCAAGCCCAGCTCCCACAGATTTGCGCGCCACTGGAAACATCATCAGCCCTGCTTCTGCCCTGAAGCCACTTGCCGCAACACATTTGCCAGACCTGATCCCTTCCCACTGCCAGACCTTTCCGAGAAACTTGTCCCTCACTTGCGCCTGCAAATCCGTCTCACCAGGCTGCCTCCGTCGCTGCACATCAGCGATCGGGTTTAGTAGCCCGGACCAATAGGCGCACAGGTGTTCACCTTTACGGTGGCTGTGCGCAGGGCATCTTCGGGTGCGCCGGTTTTCCTATTGTCCGGTCTACTAACCTGCTGCACAGCCGCCCCCTTTCGATTGCCTATGAATCCGCCGACCAACTGAGTGGCAGCAAACGTGACCTGGCGTTTTTTCGGTGGTGCACTTGATTGATATGGCCTGTGGGACGGTGGAGAAATCCCTGAATAAACAGGAAGCCTGATACAACCGTGGGAGCGAATTCATTCGCGAAGTCGCTGGGTCAACAAAACACATCGAACCTGATACACCGCCTTCGCGAATGAATTCGCTCCCACTGGATGCTCGAAATACTATCAGCGCAAAGCCCTTCAACAATCACAGAAATGCCCTACATAACCCTGAATCTCCCATCCATAAACTGATCGCCCATTTATTTCAGGCGATCACTCCATGGCTCATCCCATCTACATGACCATCAAGGGCAAGGAACAGGGCGATATCTCCGCAGGCTGTTCGACCCCTGAGTCCATGGGTAATAAATGCCAGGAAGCACACCAGAACGAAATCATGGTGCTGTCCTACACGCACCAAATGGCCAACGTCGCGAACATCGACCGCGCCACGCACATGCCCGTGGTCATTACCAAGAACATCGACAAGTCTTCTCCGTTGTTGGCCCAAGCCTTGGCGCAACGGGAATCCATTACCTGCAAGATCGATTTCTATCGCACCACACCCAATGGCAGTCAGGAGAAGTTCTACACCGTCGAGATCACGGAAGCGGTCATCGAAAATCTGATTGTCCAGACACCTCACGTCACCCTGGATAACGACGCCGAACCCGTCGAACAACTCGCCATCCGTTATGGCGACATTAGCTGGACCCACCACGCCGCAGGGACCAGTGGTTATAGCTATTGGGGCGAGTCCTGATGGCAGATCCAAAATCAAAGACTTCCGAGAACAAGCAGCTTACACAGGCCGCTGTAGCGCTGACGAATCACGCTTGCACTTTGAGCATGCAGCATATTCAGGACGGTATGTTGCGGCTGCAATTTAATCGGGAAGTGGCGTATTACGCGCAGGGGATTGTTCGGGATGTTGAGGGTGGGAGGAAGAGTGTTGCGGAGGGAGTGAAGGCGCTGGAGGGTGAGCAGGAGAGTTTGAAGGATCAGTCAGTACGAATTGCTACCCAAAGTATTGGGCTAATCGCTGGCGGACTTCAAGTCACAGGAGGTGTAGGGATATGTGTCGGCTCAATTGGGTGGATGTGCGCACCCGCCGCTATAGTCATCGGACACGGCTTGAATAACCTATATGAAAATGGCAATAATTTGCTTGAAGGAAGATCTGACACTGAGGGCTGGGGTCGAGTCCCTTATCAAGCGATCTCTGAATATTTTAGCGGAAGCAAGACCGCAGGAAATATTGCTTATGGAGCTGTCGACGTCGGATTATCTGTATTCGGCGCATACAGACTTACAGTAAAAAAGGAGGCGTGGCGTTTATTTCGACATATCGATAGTGACTACGTTAGGGCATACAAGGAATCCTCTAAGACAGTACTGGGAATTGATGCTGCGGCCGGCACAATTACGACGAAAAGCATGCTAGACGAGTGGCAAAAAACAAAATGAGTTCAACACTTCAACACCTAAGCTATTTATGCCTAAGCATAGCGTGCTTCCTACCCTCACTCCTGCTATCAGGATACATATCAAAAGCTCGTCACCGCGGACTTCTGTTCAAGTTGGGTTTTATTTACAACATTACATTAGCGCTGGTACAGATGAATTTTTTCATGGTAGGAAAATTCCCGCTAATAGAAACTTTCGAAAATTCCTGGATAGTTTTTTTAGGCCTTGTCTTTTCTTTTTTTCACTGCCGTCATATTGGCATGCTCGACGCCAAAGCTTTCCACGACACAACTCCCTCATTAGCATTCAGCAACAGCTTCATGACTTTACTTGACATCACTATAAATCGAGGCCTTTTTTTCGCAAAATGGACGACAATCATACTGGCGACGTCCGCTTTCTACGCCGTGATGATTGGCGCCCTCCTAATCCAAGTAATCCCTACCGAATCGGTAGACATGCCTACACGTATATTCTTGGGAGCGACTTTATATTTGATTTTAGTAGCAACTGGAACCTACATCACGTACAAATATCATAGAGTGAAGCGTTACAGCCCTAAATTTTTAAAAGAACAACATCGCGCATTAAACCCAGCTGGCAAAAAACTCCGGAACATATTACGAGGCTTACAACCGAATTGGATTTTGCTGGTTATTACTATCTACTGCGCCACCATGGCAATAGTTTTACTTGATAGGCTTACCGATTTCGACGTCCAAACGTCACCATGGCGAAATCTCGCAAAAGCGATAATCTATATATTTTTCTTGGCTCTGTGGCTTTTCGGGACAGTTATTCATCATGGCTTCAAGAGAAAATCAGAAATGAAAAAGTTAAAATAACTTTTCCGCTTCACTTATCAAGGTACTTTCAGACGAGCGAAGAATAAAAAATCATGACCAGCCTGACATTTAACCTACTTTTCATCTTTGGCTGCCACTTATTCTATCTGCCGACACTCTATGTCTAAAACAAAGCACCAGACCAATAAGACGTCTGAGGAGATCGGTGAACACACTCTGAGGTCAGTGTTGCCAGACAAACCGCCTCGCGAACAAGTTCGCTCCTACCCGTTGAACAGCAATTCCAGCCTTCCCAATCCCCATAAAAAAACCCGAACTCAACGTCCGGGTTTTTCAGTCCATCACTCAACCAATCAATGCAGGATCTGGCTCAGGAACAGACGCGTACGGTCACTCTGTGGATTGTCGAAGAAGTCGTTCGGCGCAGCCTGTTCGACGATTTCGCCTTTGTCCATGAAGATCACGCGGTTGGCCACGGTGCGGGCGAAGCCCATTTCGTGGGTTACGCAGAGCATGGTCATGCCTTCTTCTGCCAGGCCTACCATGGTGTCCAGAACCTCTTTCACCATTTCCGGGTCGAGTGCCGAGGTCGGCTCGTCGAACAGCATGATTTTCGGCTTCATGCACAGGGCACGGGCAATCGCCACACGCTGTTGCTGACCGCCGGAAAGCTGGCCCGGGAATTTATGCGCCTGCTCCGGAATGCGTACGCGCTCCAGGTAGTGCATGGCGATTTCTTCGGCCTTTTTCTTCGGCATCTTGCGGACCCACATCGGGGCCAGTGTGCAGTTCTGCAGAATGGTCAGGTGCGGGAACAGGTTGAAGTGCTGGAACACCATGCCGACTTCGCGGCGGATGGTTTCGATCTGCTTCAGGTCCGAGGTCAGTTCGGTGCCATCGACGATGATCTTGCCTTGCTGGTGCTCTTCCAGACGGTTCAGGCAACGAATGGTCGTGGATTTGCCCGAGCCCGAAGGGCCGCACAACACGATACGCTCGCCCTGACGCACGTTCAGGTTGATGTCCTTGAGCACGTGGAACTGGCCGTACCACTTGTGGACGCCTTCCATCCGGATCATGCCTTCGGCGCCCAGAGGCTTGGTGATAACTTCACTCATGTCAAAACTCCTAACGCTTGTGGCCTGTGTCCAGCTTGCGTTCCAAGTGCATGGAATAGCGGGACATACCGAAACAGAAGATCCAGAACACCAGGGCTGCGAAGACATAGCCCTCGGTGGCCATACCCAACCACGACGGGTCGGCGGTGGCTTGTTTGACGCTGTTGAGCAGGTCGAACAGGCCGATAATGATCACCAGACTGGTGTCTTTGAACAGGGCAATGAAGGTGTTGACGATGCCGGGAATAACCATCTTCAACGCCTGCGGCAGAATCACCAGGCCCATGCTGCGCCAGTAACCGAGGCCCATGGCCGCGGCAGCTTCGTACTGACCTTTAGGGATTGCCTGCATGCCGCCCCGAACCACTTCAGCGATGTACGCCGACTGGAACAGGATAACGCCGATCAGGGCCCGCAGCAGCTTGTCGAAGTTCATCCCTTCCGGCATGAACAGCGGCAACATCACCGACGACATGAACAGCACGGTGATCAACGGCACGCCGCGCCAGAACTCGATGAACGTCACACACACCACACGCACCGCAGGCATGTTGGAACGACGACCCAGCGCCAGCAAAATACCCAGAGGCAATGCACCGGCGATACCGACAGTGGCGATCACCAGCGTCAACATCAGGCCGCCCCACTGGCTGGTCGCCACGTGGGTGAGACCAAACGCGCCTCCGCTCAGCAGGTAGAAAGCAACAATCGGGTAAACAATCAGGAAGCCGATGGCGTAAATCGCTTTACGCGGAAACTTCGAGATAAACAGCGGCGCCGCACCGACGATTGCCAGAATGGCGGTCAAGTCCACCCTCCAGCGCAGCTCGTTCGGGAAGTAGCCGTACATGAACTGGCCGAAGCGCTGTTGGATAAACACCCAGCACGCGCCGTCCTTGGTGCAGTCAGCCCGTGTTGTACCGATCCAGTTGGCGTCCAGCAAAGCCCAACTGAGGATCGGCGGAACGACCAGGTAAATCAGGTACAGCGAGAACAAGGTCAGCAGCGTGTTGATCCAGCTGGAGAACAGGTTCTGCCGCATCCACGCTACCGGGCCGAATACTTTGCCCGGTGGTGGCATGTCAGGTTTGAAAGTATGAGTAGTCATGCGGGTTTCCTCACCGCTCGATCAGCGCAATGCGCTTGTTGTACCAGTTCATCAGCAGGGAAATGCTGATACTGATCGCCAGGTACACGCTCATGGTGATGGCAATAACTTCGATGGCCTGACCGGTCTGGTTGAGCACGGTACCGGCAAACAACGAAACCATTTCCGGGTAACCAATAGCGGCCGCCAGCGAGGAGTTCTTCGCCAGGTTCAGGTATTGGCTGGTCAATGGCGGGATGATCACACGCAGCGCCTGCGGGATGATGACCTTGCGCAGGGTCGGCCCAGGGCGCAAACCCAGGGAGCGAGCTGCTTCCGTCTGACCGTGGCTGACCGACTTGATACCCGAACGCACGATTTCCGCGATAAACGCTGCGGTGTAGACCGTCAGGGCCAGGGTCAGGGAGATCAGTTCAGGAATCAGTACCCAGCCGCCAACAAAGTTGAAGCCTTTGAGTTCTGGCACTTCCCAGTGCACCGGGGCACCGAAAATCAGCATGCTCAGAGCCGGAATACCCAGAAACAGCGCCAGACCAGCCCAGAACTTGTGGAACGGCTCGCCGGTGGCTTCAAAGCGCTTGTTGGCCCAACGGGTCATCGCCACGATAGCGACGACAGCCACGATGATGCTGGTCACGAATGGCCAGGCACCTTCCGCGGCGACGGCGCTTGGCATGTTCAAACCGCGGCTGCTGATAAAGAACATGTCGAAGTAACCGTGCGCTTGTCTCGGACCCGGCAGGGTCAGGAACACAGCGGTGTACCAGAACAGGATCTGCAACAACGGCGGGATGTTACGGAAGACTTCCACATAGACGGTTGCCAGCTTGCTGATCATCCAGTTCGGTGACAAGCGTGCAACGCCAATGATGAAGCCCAGGATTGTGGCCAGGAAAATACCGATGACCGACACCAGCAGCGTATTAAGCAAGCCGATGACAAACACCCGGGCATAGCTGTCCGCTTCCGTGTAATCGATCAAATGCTGCGCAATGCCAAACCCGGCACTGCGTTCAAGAAATCCAAAACCCGAGGTAATACCACGGTGCTGGAGGTTGGTCTGGGTGTTGTCGAACATGAACCAGCCCAACGAGACCACCGCCAGTACGGTAATGATCTGAAATAACCACGCGCGCACTTTTGGGTCGCTCAAGGAGAGCTTTTGCTTGGGTGCGACGATTTGCTTTTCCATGAAGTGCCCCAGGAAAAATGAAACAAAACGACGCCCGACAGCCGGTGAAGGCTGTCGGGCGTCGGGTCAATCAACGAATTGGTGGAGCGTACTGGATGCCGCCGGCATTCCACAGAGCGTTCTGGCCGCGCTTGATTTTCAGCGGGGTCGATTCGCCCAGGTTGCGTTCAAACACTTCGCCGTAGTTACCGACTTGTTTGACGATCTGCACTACCCAGTCTTTCGGCAGTTTCAGGTCGGCACCGTAAGCGCCATCAGCACCCAACATACGGGCAACGTCAGGGTTCTTGGTGGACTTGGCTTCAGCTTCAACGTTTTTCGAAGTCACTTTGGCTTCTTCGGCGTTGAGCATTGCGAACAGGGTCCATTTCACAATGGAGAACCACTCTTCGTCGCCTTTACGTACGACTGGGCCCAGTGGCTCTTTCGAGATCACTTCTGGCAGAACCACGTAGTCAGCCGGGCTGGCCAGTTTGCTGCGCTGTGCGTAAAGCTGCGACTGGTCGGAAGTCAGTACGTCGCAACGGCCGCCTTCCAGGGACTTGGCGCTTTCGTCAGAGGTGTCGAAAGTGATCGGGGTGTATTTCAGACCGTTCGAACGGAAGTAGTCGGAAACGTTAAGTTCGGTGGTAGTACCAGCCTGGATACAGATGGTTGCGCCATCCAGTTCCTTGGCGCTTTTGACGCCCAGCTTGTTGTTTACCAGGAAGCCGATGCCGTCGTAGTAAGTCACACCAGCGAAAACCAGACCCATGCCCGAATCGCGGGAGCTGGTCCAGGTGGTGTTACGCGACAGAATGTCGATCTCGCCCGATTGCAGCGCGGTGAAACGCTCTTTGGCGTTCAGCTGGCTGAATTTTACTTTGGTGGCGTCACCGAAAACGGCAGCAGCAACAGCGCGGCAGACGTCGGCGTCGATACCGGTGATCTTGCCGGTAGCATCAGGAACGGAGAAACCTGGCAGGCCATCGCTGACGCCGCACTGTACAAAGCCTTTCTTCTGAATGGCGTCCAGTGTTGCGCCTGCCTGAGCAAAACTGCTCACGCCGAGTGCTGCTGCGGCGGCTACTACAGCCAGGGTGGATTTCAACATCTTCATTCAAACCTCCAGTTTTGCTCTTTGTTGTTTAGGCGCTTCAATCCCGTCGCACCCTTGTGAGGCATTGACGACCCGTGCTGGCTTATTTTTGGGTCATCCGACTTTCAGGCCAGTTCATGAGCCGAGCGTGAGGTCATCTCATCGCTCGCCTCATGATCTTAGACGGCCTACAGGATTCAAGCCCCATGATGTTCCTGAACCAATCCGGTACAGGATGAACCGTGCCGTAAATCCTGATGCATGGACTCCGTGCTTGCTCCCGTTGAGTCTCGGTAATAGCACAATAGTGTTACCGAACGAGGTAAGCGCTTCACTCCCCGGTTTTTCATAGCAAACGCCGTACCAGTATGGTGGCGATGTCGAATTAGCGACAGGTCAAGAGAAAAACTTGTAACCTTGCGACATCTTCTTTCATTTTTAACAACACGCGCACCGCATTAACGCACTGCAAAAGAGCGAGCGCACCCGGATAGAGCACTCATGACCAACCCTCTGATTCTCGAACCTGTTAACACTCCAGACGCATGCGTTATCTGGCTGCATGGCCTTGGCGCAGATCGTTATGACTTCATGCCGGTCGCTGAAGCACTTCAGGAATCGCTGCTGACTACACGCTTCATCCTGCCTCAGGCACCGACCCAGGCCGTGACGATCAACGGCGGCTATGAGATGCCGAGCTGGTACGACATCAGGGCCATGAGCCCCGCCCGCGCTATCGATCACGACCAGTTGGAGGTTTCCGCGCAGACAGTTCTCGACCTTGTAGAAGGCCAACGCAACAGCGGAATCGACCCGGCGCGGATCTTCCTCGCAGGATTTTCCCAAGGTGGCGCGGTGGTGCTGCATACCGCTTTCAAGCGCTGGCAGGGTCCATTGGGCGGGGTACTTGCCCTCTCCACTTACGCACCGACATTTGGCGATCAATTACAGCTTTCGGATAGTCAGAAACGCATTCCGGTGTGCTGCTTGCATGGCACATTCGACAACGTGGTCCAGAAATCCATGGGGCTGGCGGCTTATGAGTGTTTGAAGGCTCAAGGCGTAACCGTCACATGGCAGGAATACCCAATGGAACACCAAGTGTTACCGCAGGAGATTTCTGACATTCGTGCCTGGCTGATCGACAAGCTCATCTGATTGGGAGCTTGTAGGGCGCAAATCCCCGGGAGCGGCACGCTGCCTCACGGCAAACGGGACCTGTAGGAGCGCGCTTGCCCGCGATCCGGTCCATCAGTCGATGAATCTATCGCCTATGCTGACGCTATCGCGGGCAAGCGCGCTCGTATAGTAAAAAGCATTCAAAATCAGATAGTTATTTGTTGTTTTATAAGAGCCAGGTTGTTGGTGAGACGCAGGGCCTGCCTGGTCAGAGACTCCGCCCTCCCGGTCAAAGCCGGTCCCACAAATTGGGGCATATGTAGCCCGTTTGGCATGACACTACGCCGCGCCCGATTCTTGCTTTACACTGCTGGGCGTACATTCCTTAACCAACTGATGAGATGACCGTGCTCAAAGCACTTAAAAAGATGTTCGGTAAAAGCGAGGCTGAGCCGCTCGCTGCTGGCCCTGTTACTCCTTCCCCTGCCCCGCAAAGCAAGACTGAAGGCCACTCAAGGGATCGCAGCGCTGCAGCCAAGGCACCTGCCCAACCCCGTGCAGACGATAAAGAGCCGAGTGCACTGGCTGAAACGGCAGACCTTGCCGTCGTCGCCAAACCCAAACCCGAGCGCCCACGTCGCGAACGTGCGCCCAAGCCGGTCGTTATTCCCTGGAAACTCGAAGATTTCGTCGTCGAACCTCAGGAAGGCAAAACCCGCTTTCATGACTTCGCCCTCGCACCCGAATTGATGCACGCGATTCAAGACCTCGGTTTCCCTTACTGCACGCCGATTCAGGCACAGGTGCTGGGGTTCACCCTCAAGGGCCAAGACGCCATCGGCCGCGCGCAGACCGGTACCGGAAAGACCGCAGCGTTCCTTATCTCGATCATCTCGCAGTTGACTCAGACACCACCGCCCAAAGAGCGCTATATGGGCGAACCTCGCGCACTGATCATCGCCCCGACCCGGGAACTGGTGGTGCAGATCGCCAAGGACGCTGCTGACCTGACCAAGTACACCGACCTGAACGTCATGACGTTTGTGGGCGGCATGGACTTCGATAAACAGCTCAAACAGCTTGAAGCCCGTCATTGCGACATTCTGGTCGCCACCCCTGGCCGTTTGCTGGACTTCAACCAGCGCGGCGAAGTGCATCTGGACATGGTCGAAGTGATGGTCCTCGACGAAGCCGACCGCATGCTCGACATGGGCTTCATCCCGCAGGTGCGCTCGATCATTCGCCAGACGCCACACAAAGGCGAACGCCAGACCCTGCTGTTCTCCGCCACTTTCACTGACGACGTGATGAACCTCGCCAAGCAGTGGACCACCGAGCCGGCCATCGTTGAAATCGAAGCCGAGCAGGTCGCCAGCGAAAACGTTGAGCAGCATATCTACGCGGTCGCCGGTGCCGATAAATACAAGTTGCTCTACAACCTGGTCACCGACAACGGCTGGGAACGCGTCATGGTGTTTGCCAACCGCAAGGACGAAGTACGTCGCATCGAAGAACGCCTGGTACGTGATGGCGTGAACGCCGCGCAGTTGTCAGGTGATGTGCCACAACACAAACGCATCAAAACGCTGGAAGGCTTCCGCGAAGGCAAGATTCGCGTACTGGTTGCCACGGATGTCGCCGGTCGCGGGATTCATATCGACGGTATCAGTCATGTGATCAACTTCACCCTGCCGGAAGTGCCGGATGACTACGTACACCGCATTGGCCGTACAGGCCGGGCGGGTGCAGCAGGTGTTTCGATCAGCTTCGCCGGTGAAGATGACTCTTATCAACTGCCTGCGATTGAAGAGAAGCTGGGTCGCAAGATCAGCTGCGAAACACCGCCGACCGAGTTGTTGCGTGCGGTAGTGCGTAAGCCAGCACAGCCTCAGTAGCGCTCACTCCCTGTAGGAGCGCGCTTGCCCGCGATAGCGTCAGTCCAGTCGATGAAAATGTCGCCTGGTACATCCAATCGCGGGCAAGCGCGCTCCTACAGGCTTGTTTATTCCCACCGCCCCGCCGCCGCTTTATCACTCGCCCGCCCCTCGACCCATTTCGGCCCTTCTGACGTGTTTTCCTTCTTCCAGAACGGTGCACGGGTCTTGAGGTAGTCCATCACGAAATCACAGGCCTCGAAGGCTGCCTGACGATGGGCACTGGCAACGCCGACAAACACAATCGGCTCCCCCGGTTCCAGCGCGCCAACCCGATGCAGCACCTCCAGCCTGAGCAATGGCCAGCGCTGTTCGGCCTCAAGCACAATCTTGCCCAATGCCTTTTCGGTCATGCCGGGATAGTGTTCCAGGAACATCCCCGAGACTTCCCGCCCTTCGTTAAAGTCCCGTACGTAGCCCACAAAGCTGACCACCGCGCCGATGCCGACGTTAGCCGCATGCAGAGCGTTGACTTCAAAGCCTGGATCGAACGGTTCCGCCTGAACCCGAATCGCCATGCTCAGCCTCCGGTCACGGTCGGGAAGAATGCCACTTCGTCGCCGGCCTGCAACGGCTCATCCAACTGACACAGCTCCTGATTGCGAGCGCACATCAGGTTCTGCTCGGCCAATACCTGCCATACGCCATCGCGCTCAAGCAAGTGCAAGCGCAGTGTGTCGATAGTGGCGAACTCGCCGTCAACCTGCTCACCGTCAGTACCCAGGGTTTCCCGGTAACGGGCGAAATACTGGACGCTGATGCTCATGGAGCCTCCGGTGCCGTTTCGTCGGCAATGAAGTGGCCGCTTTTGCCGCCGAGCTTTTCCAGCAAGCGAACGTTCTCGATGACCATGCCGCGATCAACCGCCTTACACATGTCATAGATGGTCAGCGCAGCGACGCTGGCAGCGGTCAGCGCCTCCATTTCTACACCGGTCTGCCCGGCCAGCTTGCAGCGGGCGACGATGCGCACAGCGTCTTCGCCTTCAGCGCTGAGCTCCACCTTGATACTGGTCAACATCAAAGGGTGACACAGCGGGATAAGATCACTGGTCTTCTTAGCCGCCTGAATACCGGCAATACGCGCCACGGCAAACACATCCCCCTTGGGATGCCCACCGCTGACCATCATTTGCAGCGTGTCGGGCAGCATACGAATTAATGCTTCGGCCACCGCCTCACGGGACGTCACAGCTTTATCAGTGACGTCGACCATATTGGCGCGACCTTGGGAATCTAGATGAGTGAGCACAACGTTACTCCTGAACAGGAGCGGGGATTGTAAACCTAAACAAAGCAACCGACAGGGCATGAAACAATTGTGGGAGCGGATTAATCCGCGAAGAGGCCATCCCATCCGACACATTTATGTGCCTGAAACGGCCTCTTCGCGAATGAATTCGCTCCCACGGGTGGGGATCTTCAATGCTTACAAATGCGACTCCGCATATTCAGCCAGGATTGAGCGTGGCACGCCTTGCAGCGAGATGTGCACGCCGTTCGGGAAGTCTTTGAAGCGCTCCGTCAGGTAGGTGAGCCCGGAACTGGTGGCCGACAAGTATGGAGTATCGATCTGCGCGAGGTTGCCCAGGCAGACCACTTTTGAACCGGCGCCGGCGCGAGTGATGATGGTTTTCATCTGGTGCGGCGTCAGGTTCTGACATTCATCGATCAAAATCAGGCTTTGCTGGAAGCTGCGACCCCGTATGTAGTTGAGGGATTTGAACTGCAACGGCACTTTGCTGAGGATGTAATCGACGCTGCCATGGGTGTTTTCGTCATCCATGTGCAAGGCTTCGAGGTTGTCGGTGATGGCGCCCAGCCAAGGCTCCATTTTTTCTGCTTCGGTGCCTGGCAGGAAGCCGATCTCCTGGTCGAGACCCTGCACGCTACGAGTGGCAATAATGCGCCGATAACGCTTGCTGACCATGGTCTGCTCAATGGCCGCTGCCAGCGCCAGGATGGTTTTACCCGACCCGGCAGCGCCGGACAGGTTGACCAGATGGATATCCGGGTCAAGCAAGGCGAACAGCGCCAGCCCCTGATAGATATCACGCGGTTTGAGACCCCAGGCTTCCTGATGTAGCAGTGGCTCCTGGTGCATGTCGAGGATCATCAGTTCGTCGGCCTTGACGCCTTTGACCCAGCCGACAAATCCCTGCTCGTCGATGATGAACTCGTTGATGTGTACCGACGGCAGCATTTCAGTCATTTGCACGCGGTGCCAGGTACGGCCGTGATCCTGACGGGTGTCGACTTTACTGACCCGGTCCCAGAAGGACCCGGTCACGTTGTGATAACCACGGGACAGCATCGACACGTCATCGACCAACTGGTCGGTGCTGTAGTCTTCGGCAGCGATCCCGCAGGCACGCGCCTTGAGACGCATGTTGATGTCTTTAGTGACCAGCACAAGACGCAAGTCCTTGTCGCGCGCATGCAGGTCAATCAATTGGTTGATGATGATGTTGTCGTTGAGGTGTTCAGGCAGAAGGCTGTTGGGCTCCTCGCGTTTGCTCATCATGATCGACAGGAAGCCCTTGAAGACTCCGGTGCCACGGTCGATGGGTACGCCCTTCTCGACTTCTTCAGGCGTGGCTTCGCCCAGTGTCTTGTCGATCAGGCGGATGGCTTGACGGCATTCGGCAGCGACCGAATGTTTACCGGCTTTGAGCTTGTCCAGCTCTTCCAGCACGGTCATGGGGATGGCGACGCGGTGTTCTTCGAAATTCAGCAGTGCATTTGGATCGTGAATCAGTACGTTGGTATCGAGCACGTAAAGGATTGGCTGGGTAGAAGAAGGGGTGCGTCCGTGATCATCCATACTCGCTCACCTTTATAAAAGCCAGGTGACGCAGAACCACTCACACTGCGCCACGAAAAGGCCGCCGGGCTCTCTCCTTAGGGCAGGAGAGAAATGCTCAAGATGGAGTCTTGGAGGACGCCACCTGTGTTGCAGGTTTCGGCGGTCTGATAGTGGTAATACCGCAAAACACATGACAGAAAAAAGCACTTTGACACTTTTTTGAAGTTTATTTCACAGTATGACGAATAGCCCTTGGCGACCTGCCCAAGCCCGTTTACAGTCGGAAGTCCGCTCTACCCAAAACCGTCGGAAAATTCGCCTCATCCTTCCCGGAAAATGAACGCAAGCCCTTATTCTGCGGGCTTGTCAGGGATATTGTGGCAATCGTCCCAGATCAGCTCGCTTTGCGCGGTGTTTGCCAGTAACAGCGGCACTGCCGACTGCACCCTCGCACTGGCGTCGTGAAACACCACTGTCCCTCGCCGCCACAGCAACATCAGGTTCACAATCCGGTCGGTGATCTGCTCGGACGTCAGTCGACCATTGCTGTCCTGCGCATCGATATTCCACAGCGACACCCGCAGATTCTGATCACGAAAGAACTGCCCGCTGTCCGCACGTCGATGACCGTAGGGAGGGCGGAACAGCGGGATGAAGTTGTCGGGTAGCAGTTGCTGGGTCAAGCCCTCACTTCGACGCACCGAGTCTTGCCACTCCAGCCACTGGCTATGCGAGCGATATTCCCATCCCTGAATGCCGACGCACTGCAGACGATAAAGCGATTGCAACGCGGTGCCGTTAGTCGCGGCGAGGCGCTCCTGCAGGTTCTTACCCAATACGAAGAACGTCGCGTTCATCTTCTGCTGACGCATGAAGTCAGTCAGCCAGTCGGTGCCCCCGTCAGCGCCGGTGGGGCCACCTTCGAAATTCATCTGAAAGGTACGGTCAGCCATTTCATCGCCACTTAACTCATCAGAGTTATATAGGGCGATTTCACTGCTGGTTTGCGGGAATAACGCCGCCATGTACATCAGTTCGTTGAGATAGCGCTCATGAAAGGTCGCACTCGGCGCAGCCCAGTTGGCGTAGAACGAATCACTGGCGATTGTGAATTCGGCGGCGCGCTGGCGCAGCTGGTCCATGTCCTCGACCAACACGCAGAACGAGGCATCCTGGGGGCAGCTCAATTGCGCGCTCTGGTAACCCTCCAGCAAACGATTCCAGAGGCGGTGACGAAGCAGATTCAGTGACGGCACGTTAACGTACCTGAGCCCCAGACGCTTCTTGAGCCCCTCCTCGTCCAGTGCTTCGCTAGCCAGCAATTCGTGGGCAAAGCCGAGAATCTCCGCACGAGATGCCACATCGAACAGATCAGGCGATTCCAGCCGTTCTGGCCAAAGGCTACGGTCAATGGTTGCAACCGGAGGCGGAGCCGCCATGGCCTGAACGCTGAACAGACACGCGCACACTGCTAGAAACTTACGCAACACCAATCGCTCCCTGAACATCGAACCTGGATAAGCGCCGCACTATAGCTGATATGAGTGGCTGGGCTTGTGTCCGCGCCGATACAAATGCTTCTGCGTCCCCTGAAAAGGCGCCACCCGGTAGGAGCGAACTTGTTAGCGAGGCGGTATGCCTGAAGAACCGCGTCAACCCTCTCCCCAACAAGTTGCCTCCTACCGGCCATGCGTGAACGTCGGCTCGCCGAGTGTCCGTAAAAAGACGATACCCGGTAGGAGCGAACTTGTTCGCGAGGCGGTGTGCCTGAAGAACCGCGTCAACCCTCTCTCGCCAACAAGTTGCCTCCTACCGGCTATGCGTGAATGTCGGCTCGCCGCGTGTCCGTGAAAAGGCGCTACCCGGTAGGAGCGAACTTGTTCGCGAGGCGGTGTGCCTGAAGAACCGCGTCAACCCTCTCCCCAACAAGTTGCCTCCTACCTGAACGCACACCCCTACAGCCCTGCGCCACGCGTCAAAACATCTCTCCTATCGCCACCATAGCTGGAGTCAGCCAGCAACAGCCCCTAGAATCGTCCGACGATTAAAGGAGACGACCCCATGCTGATGGTGATTTCCCCGGCAAAAACCCTGGATTTCGAAACCCCGCCGACTACCGAACGTTTTACCCAGCCGCAGTATCTGGATCACTCCCAGGAGCTGATCGAGATACTGCGCGAATTGACCCCCGCACAGATCGGCGAATTGATGCACCTTTCCGACAAGCTCTCAGGGCTCAATGCCGCACGTTTCGGCAGCTGGAACCCAGCGTTCACTCCGGAGAATGCCAAGCAGGCGCTGCTGGCTTTTAAAGGCGACGTGTACACCGGCTTGCAAGCCGAAACACTGAGTGAAACTGAACTCAGCTATGCCCAGGATCACTTGCGCATGCTGTCCGGCCTTTATGGTCTGTTGCGCCCACTGGACCTGATGCAGCCCTACAGGCTGGAAATGGGCACCAAACTCGCCAATGCTCGCGGCAAGGATCTCTACGCGTTCTGGGGCACACGAATCAGTGAGTGGCTGAACGAGGCACTGGCAGAACAAGGCGATGACCTGCTGTTGAACCTGGCGTCCAACGAGTACTTTTCTGCCGTTAAACGTCCTGCATTAAACGCGCGCATCATCGATACCGATTTCAAAGACCTGAAGAACGGCCAATACAAGATCATCAGCTTCTACGCCAAGAAGGCGCGGGGCATGATGAGCCGCTTTGTTATATCGGAAAAAATCGATACACCGGATGCACTGAAACAGTTCGACGTCGGGGGTTATCGCTTCAGCAAAGAGCAGTCAACGGCAACCCGCCTGGTATTCCTGCGCGACACGCCCGAATCGTAGCTCTTCGCTCCGCAGGAGGACCCGCTTTGACCGGGCAAGACGCTGGCGCTTTCGCGGCATTTTCACTGCCTGAAATGCTGCTTTTCCGGTCAAAGGCATTCCACAACATTCGTATTAACCCGCTTAAGACGAGTTTATCCCCTGCACTATGCTATTTATCCCCTTATAAACGTCATGCAAATTGCACTTTGACAATTTACTGTCGCCAACTAACAGTCACCTTTTTTTAGTTAGTGTTTTTCTCAAAAAATTAACAAATTTTTTGTGTAGTAGCATTTGGCTTGTTCACAGTAGTAGCATCCTCACACCGACTCGGCGGCAACCCTTGCCCTACAAGGCCTTCAGCCCAGATGGCATCACCGTGCAATCACCTCATCCGGGCCTTCAAAAAGAAAAATTCTCAAAAAGAGGACGAGTGGCCCGGAACTTATCCCGAAATCAAACGCTCCTACATCCCGTAACAATTCTCGCCCTCCTTGTGAGAGATCACTTACAAGGGGTGTAGAAAATGTGGAAGTTGCCGTTCATCACACTGATCTCAGGATCAGCGGCGGTAGGCAGTCGGGAGATTGGCTCACACTTACAAAGTTTTAGTCGTATGGCAAAGCACTGTTCAAGTGCAGAGCGCGACATTGAGGCATGGCAGCCCAAGGCTCTGGTCCGGGTCTGTCGGTATCAAGACAGCGTCAGCACCTAAAGGAGTGGTTTACCACATCCCAGAGCGAGGCCCTGTCGCTGTCACAGCCAGGTTACTTGCCGTTCAAGACTCAGCAGTATTTGAGATTGCCTTAGTTACTTCTGGCACTCGTCTTTTTTAAATATGCCTGTACTTGTTGTGAGACTTCTTTAAGTCCCACCTCCGAGTGCGCGATACCTGCTGGCCAAAATTCAATATCCAGCCAACTTAATGGCGTGTAAATCGAGGAGAGTACGATGCGTATCAGCATCTTTGGTTTGGGTTACGTCGGTGCAGTATGTGCCGGTTGCCTTTCTGCGCGGGGTCATGATGTTGTTGGTGTTGATATCTCCAGCGCCAAAATCGACCTTATCAATAACGGCAAATCGCCAATCGTAGAGCCTGGTCTGGGCGAGCTTCTGGACAAGGGTATTCGCACTGGCAAACTGCGTGGCACCACGGACTTTTCCGAGGCCATCCGCGCCACTGACGTGTCGATGATCTGCGTGGGTACTCCAAGCAAGAAAAACGGCGACCTGGAACTCGATTTCATCGAATCCGTTTGCCGCGAAATCGGCTTCGTACTGCGTGAAAAAGACACCCGTCACACTATCGTTGTGCGCAGCACCGTTCTGCCGGGCACTGTTGCCAACGTTGTGATCCCAATCCTCGAAGACTGCTCCGGCAAAAAAGCCGGTGTCGACTTCGGCGTTGCAGTGAACCCTGAGTTCCTGCGCGAAAGCACCGCGATCAAAGACTACGATCACCCGCCAATGACCGTTATCGGCGAGTTCGATAAAGCGTCCGGCGACGTGCTGCAAGCTCTGTACGAAGAACTCGACGCACCGATCATCCGCAAGGACATCGCTGTTGCCGAAATGATCAAGTACACCTGCAACGTGTGGCACGCCACCAAGGTCACCTTCGCCAACGAAATCGGCAACATTGCCAAAGCGTGCGGCGTCGATGGTCGTGAAGTAATGGAAGTGGTTTGCCAGGACAAGCAACTGAACCTGTCCCAGTACTACATGCGTCCAGGCTTCGCTTTCGGCGGTTCTTGCCTGCCAAAAGACGTCCGCGCCCTGACCTACCGTGCTGGCAGCCTGGACGTTGAAGCACCTCTGCTCAACTCGCTGATGCGCAGTAACGTTTCCCAGGTTCAGAACGCTTTCGACATCGTGGCTGCCCACGACACTCGCAAAGTCGCGCTGATGGGTCTGAGCTTCAAGGCCGGTACTGACGACCTGCGTGAAAGCCCGCTGGTAGAGCTGGCTGAAATGCTGATCGGTAAAGGCTTCGACTTGAGCATCTACGACAGCAACGTTGAATACGCTCGTGTTCACGGTGCCAACAAGGAATACATCGAGTCCAAGATCCCGCACGTTTCGTCCCTGCTGAACTCGGACTTCGACGCTGTGATCGAACACGCCGACGTGATCATCCTGGGCAACCGTGATGAGCGCTTCCGCGCCCTGGCCGACAAGGCTCCAGCGGGCAAGCAGATTGTGGACCTGGTCGGCTTCATGACCACCACTACTGCCGAAAACGCTAGCGCTGAAGGTATCTGCTGGTAAACCAGCGGCAAGCTACAAGCTTAAAGCGGCAAGCCAAAAGTTCAAGCTGCAACCCCCACTTGGGGCTTGCAGCTTGAAGCTTGCAACTGACCTAGGGATACCAGATATGCACAGGCTTAAGCATGGTCTACTACAGGCCGCAGGTTGGTTGTTCTACCTGAGTTTATTAGGGGCTCTCGCAACCGCGTTGCCTACCAGTATCTTCGACTCACAGTCGAAGAACTTTATTTTCCTGATTGGCGCCGTGGGCATCTGGCGCTACTCGATGGGCGCTACGCACTTTGTGCGCGGCATGATCTTTCTCTACATCGTTTACCCGCACCTGCGTCGCAAAGTGCGCAAGCTGGGCAAGTCGGCGGACCCGTCTCACGTGTTCCTGATGGTCACCAGCTTTCGTATCGACGCACTGACCACCGCCCAGGTGTACAGCTCGGTCATTCGCGAAGCCATTGAATGCGGCTACCCGACCACCGTGGTCTGCTCCCTGGTAGAAATGTCAGACGAGTTGCTGGTCAAAGCGATGTGGGAAAAGGCCAACCCGCCTGCTCACGTCAAACTGGACTTCGTACGTATTGCCGGTACCGGTAAACGCGACGGTCTGGCTTTCGGCTTCCGCGCAATTTCCCGGCACATGCCGGACGACCGTGCTGTGGTCGCCGTGATCGATGGCGACACCGTGCTGTCTGAAGGCGTGGTTCGCAAGACTGTTCCGTGGTTCCAGCTGTTCGGCAATGTCGGCGGCCTGACCACTAACGAGTTCTGCGAAGTCCGCGGCGGCTACATCATGAGTGAGTGGCACAAACTGCGTTTCGCGCAGCGTCACATCAACATGTGCTCGATGGCCCTGTCCAAGCGCGTACTGACCATGACCGGTCGTATGTCAGTGTTCCGCGCCACGGTCGTGACTGACCCTGAGTTCATTGCCGACGTTGAAAGCGATTCGCTGCATCACTGGCGTCTGGGTACGTTCAAGTTCCTGACCGGTGATGACAAGTCCAGCTGGTTCAGCCTGATGCGTCTTGGCTACGACACGTTCTACGTGCCGGACGCTACGATCAACACCGTTGAGCACCCGCCGGAAAAGAGCTTCTTGAAGGCCAGCCGCAAACTGATGTACCGCTGGTACGGCAACAACCTGCGTCAGAACTCGCGTGCATTGGGTCTGGGCGTTCGTCGTCTCGGGATCTTCACCAGCATCGTGCTGTTCGACCAGCGTGTGTCGATGTGGACCTCGATTCTCGGCCTCACCGTTGCGATCATCGCCAGCTTCAAATACGGCGGTGTGTTCATCCTGATGTATTTGCTGTGGATCGGGATAACCCGTTTGATCCTGACCCTGCTGCTGTCCTTGTCTGGGCACAACATCGGACCGGCCTACCCCATCATTCTTTATTACAACCAGATCGTCGGCGCACTGATGAAGATCTACGTCTTCTTCCGCCTGGACCGCCAGTCCTGGACGCGTCAAGACACCAAACTCAGCCGTGACATGGCCAGTTTCCAGGGTTGGTTCAACACCTGGTCATCTCGAACCATGACTTTCTCGGCTGGCACCATCTTCGTCGCAGTGCTGTTGACGATGGTTTAAACCGGGCCAACGGATTAATCGCTTAAGTAGGAAAAATTAGCCATGAATACAGCCGTGAATGCAAACGTCGTACACGAATCCGAAGCCCAGCGCCAACACGCCCGGGTCAAAATCCCGGCCAAGCTGCGCTTGCTCGAAGCCCCGAACGCGCCTCTGGTACAAGTTGAAGACTTGTCCGCTGGCGGCCTGAGCTTCGTCGCGCCTGCGCAGCAGCGCCCAACGGCAGGTGAAGTTATCAAGGGGCGCCTGCAGTTCCTGATCGACAACCTTGGCCTGGCCATGGACGTTGAGATGCAGGTGCGCTCCATTGATCCTTCCACCGGTCGCGTGGGTTGCCAGTTCCAGAATCTGGAAGCTCAAGACATCGCCACCCTGCGTCACCTGATCACGTCGCACCTGAGCGGCGACATCGTCAGCATGGGTGAAGTGCTGGCTACCCTGCAGCGTGACAACTTCACCAAAGCACGCAAGGTGAAAGGCAGCGGCGACGGCATGAGCGCTCTGGGTCGCCTGCGCGCAGTGACCTTCACCCTCGGTATCTTCATCGTCGGTCTGGCAGCATTCGGCTTTATCTTCAAAACCGTTTACGGCCTGTACTTCGTCAGCCACTCCTCGGCCGGCCTGGTCACCTTGCCAGCCATGGACGTAACGATGCCGCGTGAAGGCACCGTGCAGAGCCTGGTCGCGGTCAACACTCCGGTCGCCAAGGGCGCACCAATGGCCTCGTTCAACACCAGCATGCTGGAAATGCTCAAGGGCAGCCTGAACGGCGACGACCTGCAACCTGCAAAAATCGAAGAGCTGTATGGCAAGCAAATGGCCGGCACCCTCACCAGCCCTTGCGACTGTGTGATTGCCAAGCAACTGGTTTCCGATGGTCAGTTCGCTGCCAAAGGCCAGGTGATCTTCCAACTGGTACCGCGTAACACCGCAGCCAACGTTGAAGCCCGCTTCACCTATCGCCAGTTCAACGACGTCAAGCCAGGTACCCGCGTTAACTTCCAGGTAGCCGGTGAAGACAACATTCGCAGCGGCAAAATCGTCAGCAGCACCAACCTGAGCGAAACCGATCTGGCCACCGATATCCGCGTGCAGATCAAGCCTGACGAAGTGCTGGACACTTCCCTGGCTGGCCGTCCGGTTGAAGTCACCAGCGATCGTGGTCCATCGATGAACTGGCTGATCGACAAAGCCATGGCCGCGGGTCTCTAACATGCGTAGCCCATTACAACGATTGTCGAGCCCTACCCTATTGAGCCTGGCCGTTGCCATCGCGCTGACCGGTTGTGCCGGTCTGCCCGATCAACGCCTGGCCAATGAAGCCTTGAAGAACGGCGACACCGCTCTGGCAGAACAGAACTATCGGCAACTGGCGGACCTGGGCTACAGCGATGCACAGGTAGGCCTGGCTGACATTGCAGTGCAAAGCGGTGATCCGCAGCGCATCAAGGAAGCTGAAGCCACTTATCGCGCTGCTGCTGAAACGTCGCCGCGTGCTCAAGCTCGTCTGGGTCGCCTGCTGGCGACCAAACCGGGCGCGACTGAAGCGGAACACCACGAAGCTGAAAGCCTGCTGAAAAAGGCCTTCGCCAGTGGCGATACCAGTTCGCTGACGCCTTTGGCCATGCTTTACCTGCAATTCCCGCACAGCTTTCCGAACGTGAATGCCCAGCAGAAAATCAGCGAGTGGCGTGCACAGGGTTATCCGGAAGCCGGTCTGGCCCAAGTGCTTCTGTACCGCACCCAGGGCACTTACGATCAGCACTTGGATGACGTGGAAAACATCTGCAAAAACGCACTGAGCAAAGTCGACATCTGCTACGTCGAACTGGTGACGGTCTATCAGAAACGTGGCCAGAACGAACAGCGCACCGCCGTGGTCGAGCAACTGAAAAGTGCTTATTCCGTTGGCGGCGTCGGTGCTCAGCGTGTGGACAGCGTAGCCCGCGTATTGGGTGATGCGTCCATCGGTACTCCCGATGAAAAAACCGCTCAGCAATTGCTTGAGCAAGTTGCACCGGGTTACCCCGCTTCATGGGTAACACTGGCCAAACTGCTTTACGACTTCCCCGAACTGGGCGACGTCAACAAGATGATGGAATACCTGGATAACGGTCGTGCTGCGGACCAACCCCGCGCCGAGCTGTTGCTGGGTCGCCTGTACTACGAAGGTAAATGGGTACCGGCTGATTCACGCAAAGCCGAAGAGCACATGAAAAAAGCCGCCGCCGGTGGTGAGCTCTCCGCGCATTACTACCTGGGTCAGATCTACCGCCGTGGTTACCTCGGCAAGGTCGAATCGCAAAAGGCACTGGACGAACTGCTGATCGCTGCACGTGGCGGCCAGAACAGCGCTGACTTTGCCATTGCCCAATTGTTCTCCCAAGGCAAAGGCACCATGCCTAACCCGGTCAATGCCTGGGTGTTCAGCCAACTGGCGCTTCAGGCTCCAACGCCGACGCCGGCTGCCACTGATCTCGCGCAGGAAATCAGCACCGCCTTGCCCCCTGAAAAACTCGCCACCGCCCAACGGCTGTTGCAGCAAGAGAAAAACGTCCGGGGCATCACCAGCCAAAACGCGCTGGCCATTCAAGCCCTGAAAGAAGAAGACGGCGAGGACGCACCACTATGAAGTTGAATCCCCTGATGGCCGCAGGCCTGGGTCTTGGCTTTACCCTGCTTTGGGCTACGCCGACACTGGCGGCCCTGACCGAAGAGAAGAACTTTGGTCTGGAAGTAAAAATCAGCGGCCAGGCCGAAGACGACCGCGACCTGGGCACACGCTCCGGTGGCGATGTAAACGGTCTCGGTCTGGACCTGCGTCCTTGGGTCTATGGCGAACGTGGCGACTGGAGCGGTTATGCGATGGGTCAAGTGGTGACTGCCACTGACACCATTCAGACTGACCCTCTTGAACAAACCGACGCCGCAACCCAACAAACCACTCAGTCTCGTGGCAATGCCAGCGAGCGCGAAGTCGACAAGAGCTATCTGGCCTTGCGCGAATTCTGGATTGGCTACAGCGGCTTCACCGCCTACCCTGGCGAGATACTCAAAGTCGGTCGTCAGCGTCTGCGCAATGACGATGGCCAGTGGCACGACACGAATATCGAGGCCGTTAACTGGGTCTTCGACACGACACTGCTCAAAGCAGACGTGGGCGTTGCTCAACGCTTCAGCGAATACCGCACTGACCTGACTGAATTGTCCCCGCGGGATGAAGACCGCAAACATATCTTCGGTGACGTCAGCTACCAGTGGATGCCGGGCCAATGGGCCGGTGTGCGTGCACACCATAGCCAGGACGACGGCAACCTGAAAAAGCCAGGTCAGGAAGTTGATGATCTGGACAAGACCTCCAATGGTGACCTCACCTGGCTGGGCATTCAGGCCAACAGCGATGCTTACAACCATCGCAACACCAACCCGATCAATTACTGGGGCAGCCTGACCTGGCTGACCGGTGATCGTGACAGTATCACTACACCGTTCGACTCGACGACTGACCAGCGGTTTGAAGCAGGTCCGAAAACCAGCAGCAACGTGAATGGCTGGGCCACTGACCTGGGTCTGCGTTTCCGTCTGGACCCGCAATGGCAAGTCGGCGCCGCCTACTCGCGCGCCAGCAAGGAATACGAACAGAACGGTCTGGAATCCAACCGCTCAAACTGGACCGGTACTCGCTCACGCATCCACCGCTTCGGTGAAGCATTCCAGGCCGACATGGCCAACGTGGAAAGCGGCTCGCTGTTTGCGTCCTGGCAAATGCAGGATGAATACGACGCTTCTTTGATCTACCACAAGTTCCGCCGCACCGATGGTGACTCTCGCATCGGCACCTCGGGCATCAACGCGGTTGGCAGAGATGACAACGGGGTTCTCTCGTCCCTGCCACTGACCACCGACGGCGAAAAAGACCTGGGTCAGGAAATGGACCTGGTCGTGACCAAATACTTCAAAGGCGGTCTGTTGCCTGCGGCACTCAGTCAGTCGATGGACGAACCTTCAGCGCTCGTCCGTCTGCGTGCCGGTGTCTTCAAACCGGGTGATGCTTATGGCAGCGAAGTCGACAGCTACATGCACCGCGCCATTGTCGACGTCATCTGGCGCTTCTGATGCAACCGCGAAAGGAGTGCGATGAGATGAACAGTCAAGCAAGCAGTCTGCGCAACCGCGCATGGCCACAAGCACTGCTCGAAAGCGCAGTGCTGAGCGGCGCGCTGTTGCTCGCCAGCTCCGCCATGGCCGCCACAGTGCCGGTTAACCCGGTCCCGGCTCCGGTGAACGGTGCGGCAGTGGTCAAAGAGTTGCAGCAGGCCAAAAACTACACCATCAGCAGCCCGCCGGTGGAAACACTGCACCTGGAAAAACCCAAGCTGCCAGACCTCTCCGGCTACACCGCCGAAGCCGCTGCCAAGAAAATTGTCCGCACCAAAGCGGGCAAGATTCGAGTGGCTCGAATGATGTCGGAAGTGGGTCTGAAAGAGTTTATCGGTGGCGATAACAAGATGGCCGAATGGGTTGCCCGTCAACAAGGCATCCCGCAGGCAATCATCATCGAAGACGGCTATGTGACGGTTCAGGATCTGGCGAAAAAAGTCCCGAAACAGTACCTGAGCGAAGTATCGCCAGGCACTTACGTGGCTCGCCTGCCGATTCTGGTCAAGGCTACCGGCATCTTCGAAGCCAACAAGAAAACCAAGGAGCTGCGCCTGTCTCAAGAGAAAGGCGCATTCCTGGTCGTTGAAGGCAAGCTGTTCATGAGCGACACCCAGATGAATGGCTGGCGCGAAAAGGACAACACGCCGTCGACCTTCCGCAAGCCCGATGAATTCCGTCCGTTCCTGCTGTCCTGGGGTGGCTCTGAGGTCTACATCATCAACACCAAAATGGCGAGCCTGGGTTACGACCAGAGCAAGTCCTACGGTGTGAGTATTTCCCAGTACACGCCCAACATGGTCAAAGAAATGAACAAGCCCGATCCGACCGGCTGGATCGTCGGCTCGGAGTTCTCGGACATGTGGTACGGCTTCTACTGCTATGAAACCAAAGACTTCGTGGTCAAAGGCAGTACCTACCGCGACAACATCGTTTACGGCATCGACCCACACGACCGTTCCCACGGTCTGATCATTGCCGAAAACGACGTCTACGGAACCAAGAAAAAGCACGGGATCATTATTTCCCGTGAGGTGAACGACAGCTTCATCTTCAACAACAAGACTCACAACAACAAGTTGTCCGGCATGGTTCTGGACCGTAACAGCGTCAACAACATCGTTGCCTACAACGAGGTTTACCAGAACCACACTGACGGCATCACCTTGTACGAAAGCGGCGACAACCTGCTGTGGGGCAACAAGGTCATCGCTAACCGTCGTCACGGCATACGCGTTCGTAACAGCGTGAACATCCGCCTTTACGAAAACATCGCCATGGCCAACGGTCTGCTGGGTGTCTACGGGCACATCAAGGATTTGAGCAACACCGACCGCGACATCGCGCTCGACCCGTTCGAATCCAAGGTGTCGCTGATTGTTGTCGGTGGTGAACTGACCGGTAATAACTCGGGCCCACTGTCGATCGATTCGCCACTGAGTATCGAACTCTACCGAGTGGCGATGCTGGCTCCGACCAAGAACAGCGGTATCAGCTTCGCCGGCATTCTGGGCGAACGTCAGGATGAAATCCTTGACCTGCTGGTACGCCAACAGAAAGCCGTGCTGATCGATCCGGTCGAAAGCCAGAAAGAACTTCAGGACTGAGAAGGTAATGTTTATGCACGCACACTTGATCAAATTACTCAGCCTGTCCGGCCTGACCGCAGCACTGATGGCAATCAGCAGCGGCGCACGTGCAGACGAGTTGCAAGCGCCCAACTTCACCGCTGAGCCATGCTGCCAGTTGTGCCCGCAAGCGCATGACGCCAGAAATTACACCACGCGCTACCAGCAGAACTTCACCACGCTGGTGCAAGCAGAAGGTGATTGGCTGTTCCGTACCCAGGAAGACCTGCGTACCGAATTCAACACCACGCCAGAAGGCTATCGCCGCATGCAACAACTGCACGATGCCTTCAAGAGCAAAGGCGTTGAACTGGTAGTGGTGTATCAGCCGACTCGCGGCCTTGTGGATCGCAACAAACTGTTCCCTGCCGAACGCGACAAGTTCGACTATGAAAAAGCGCTGACCAACTACAAGGCCATGCTCGGTCGCTTCGACAAGATGGGCTACTGGGTTCCAGATCTGTCGCCGTTGACCAACGAGCAACAGGCCCATGATTTCTATTTCCGCGGCGACCAGCACTGGACGCCATACGGCGCTCAGCGCACCGCGAAAATCGTTGCCGAAACCGTGAAGAAAATCCCGGGCTACGCCGACATTCCAAAGCGTGAATTCGAAAGCCACGTTTCGGGACGCATGGGCAAAACCGGTACCCTGCACAACATGGCAGCACAATTGTGCGGTAACACCTACGCGATCCAGTACATGGACCAGTTCACCACCGAGCCTAAAGGCGAGGCCGGTGACGGCGACCTGTTCGGTGATTCCGGCAACCCGGAAATCACTCTAGTCGGTACCAGTCACAGCGGCAAGAACTACAACTTCGCCGGCTTCCTGCAAGAGTACATCGGTGCCGACATCCTCAACGTCGCCTTCCCTGGCGGTGGTCTGGAAGGTTCGATGTTGCAGTACCTGGGCAGTGAAGACTTCCAGAAACGTCCACCAAAAATCCTGATCTGGGAATTCTCGCCGCTGTATCGCCTGGACCAGGAGACCATTTACCGCCAGATGATGTCGCTGCTGGATAACGGCTGCGAAGGCAAACCTGCACTGATGAGTGCAAGCACCACGCTGAAAACCGGCAACAACGAAGTGCTGGTCAACGGTAAGAATGGAATCAAGAACATCCGCAATGGCAGCAATCAGATCGACATCCGTTTTGCCGACACGTCGGTAAAAGTTCTGCAAGCCAGACTCTGGTACATGAACGGTCGTCACGAAGATCTGAAAATCGAAAAACCGGAAACATCCGATACAGACGGGCGCTTCTCCTTCGAACTGCGAACAGATGAAGACTGGGCTGACCAGCAACTGCTAGCACTGGAAATCCAGGGTCCGGAAGCGGGCACTGCACCCCAGAAAGTCGAAGCGAAAGTATGCAAACGCAACGTGTTCCCAGGCACTGCGCAGCAAACTGCGCAAGCCGGGTTATGAGGCTACCTATGCACACTCCGAAACTGATGTTACCTACCCTGCTGTCACTGGCCATTATGGCCGGTGGCGCCGGGGCCGCCAGCGCCGCGAACCTCGTGCCACCCAAAGGCTACGACGCTCCGATCGAAAAAATGAAAACCGGCGACCACAACTTCAGTTGTGACGCCGTTCCAAAGCCTTACACCGACAAGCTGGTGTTTCGCAGCAAATACGAAGGTTCAGACAAGGCGCGTGCGACCCTGAACGAAGCGTCCGAAGAAGCGTTTCGCAGTGCGACCAAAGACATCACCACCCTTGAGCGTGGCGTCAGCAAAGTCGTGATGCAGTACATGCGCGATGGTCGTCCAGAACAGCTCGATTGCGCGCTGAACATGATGACTACCTGGGCCAAGGCTGATGCGCTGGAGTCCAAGGACTTCAACCATACCGGTAAATCGATGCGCAAATGGGCGTTGGGCAGCATGTCCTCCGCTTACCTGCGCTTGAAGTTCTCCGACTCGCATCCATTGGCCAACCGCCAGGCGGACGCGCAGATCATTGAGGCATGGTTCAGCAAACTGGCTGACCAGGTCATCAGTGACTGGAGCAACTTGCCGATGGAAAAAATCAACAACCACTCGTACTGGGCCGCATGGTCGGTGATGGCAACGGCTGTCGCCACCAACCGTCAGGACCTGTTCGACTGGGCAATCAAAGAATTCAAAGTCGCCGCCAGCCAAGTCGATCCGGAAGGCTACTTGCCGAACGAGATGAAGCGTCGTCAGCGTGCCCTCTCCTATCACAACTACGCCTTGCCGCCACTGGCGATGATCGCCAGCTTTGCGCAGGCCAACGGTGTAGACCTGCGTCCGGAAAACAATGGTGCATTGAAACGTCTGGCTGATCGCGTGCTGTCTGGCGTGAAAGACCCGGCAGCCTTCGCTGCTAAAAACGGTGAAAAACAGGACATGACGGACCTCAAGAAGGATCCGAAATTTGCCTGGCTGGAACCGTACTGCTCGCTCTACACCTGCAGCCCTGAAGTACTTGAAGACAAGCACGAAAAACAACCTTTCAAAACCTTCCGTCTGGGCGGTGACCTGACCAAGGTCTACGACCCTGAGCATGAGAAGGGCGACAAAGGCGGTTGATACACGATTGAAACTGTAGGAGCTGCCGCAGGCTGCGATCGGCTGCGGAGCAGTCGCTGATTTCGGAGTTGCTTGAAGGTCGTACCGACCTTATCGCAGCCTTCGGCAGCTCCTACAGGTAACGCGTTAACCCCCACATCGGTGTGGGGGGTTTGGGGGGGCTTTGGGCCCTTGACTGATGGATAAACGGAGATATCAGGATGGTGTTCTCATCCAACGTGTTCCTGTTCCTGTTCCTGCCGATTTTCCTCGGCTTGTACTACTTGAGCGGGCAACGCTATCGCAATCTGCTGCTGCTGATTGCCAGTTATGTGTTCTATGCCTGGTGGCGTGTGGACTTCCTCGCGCTGTTCATCGGCGTAACGGTGTGGAACTACTGGATCGGCCTGCAGATTGGTGCGGCAGGCGTTCGCACCAAGCCGGCTCAACGCTGGCTGTTGCTGGGCGTGGTGGTCGACCTCGGTATCCTCGGCTACTTCAAGTACGCCAATTTCGGCGTCGACAGCATCAACGCAATGATGACGTCGGTCGGTCTGGAACCGTTCATCCTGACCCACGTGTTGCTGCCAATCGGTATCTCGTTCTATGTCTTCGAGTCCATCAGTTACATCATTGACGTGTACCGCGGTGATACCCCGGCCACACGCAACCTGATCGACTTCGCTGCATTTGTCGCGATCTTCCCGCACTTGATTGCAGGCCCTGTGCTGCGTTTTCGTGACCTGGCTGACCAGTTCAACAATCGCACCCACACCCTGGACAAGTTCTCCGAAGGCTGCACGCGCTTCATGCAGGGCTTCATCAAGAAAGTGTTCATCGCCGACACCCTCGCCGTTGTCGCTGACCACTGCTTCGCGCTGGAAAACCCGACCACAGGCGACGCCTGGCTGGGTGCACTGGCTTATACCGCGCAACTGTATTTCGACTTCTCCGGTTACAGCGACATGGCCATTGGTCTGGGCCTGATGATGGGTTTCCGCTTCATGGAAAACTTCAAACAGCCTTACATCAGCCAGTCGATCACCGAGTTCTGGCGTCGCTGGCACATCAGCCTCTCCACTTGGTTGCGTGACTACCTGTACATCACTCTGGGCGGCAACCGTGGCAGCAAGTTCGCGACTTATCGCAACCTGTTCCTGACCATGCTGCTGGGTGGTTTGTGGCACGGCGCCAACATCACGTACGTGATCTGGGGTGCATGGCACGGTATCTGGCTGGCGATCGAAAAAGCCATCGGCCTGAACACCGCACCACGTACTTTTAACGTACTGCGCTGGGCCCTGACTTTCCTGATCGTGGTCACTGGCTGGGTCATCTTCCGCTCCGAAAACCTGCACGTTGCCGGCCGTATGTACAGCGCGATGTTTGGCTTCGGTGACTGGAAACTGTCGGAACTCAACCAGGCCAGCCTCACCGGTCTGCAAGTGGCGACCATGGTCGTGGCTTACGCAACACTGGCGTTCTTCGGTCTGCGTGACTTCTATGCCAACCGTCCTGCCGAAAAAGCTGCCAGCAAGAGCAACCCGGATCTGGGTGTTCAGGCTGACGGCCCTGCCACTGCGCAGCCAGGCATGATCAAAGCCGTACCGGGTGACAAACCAGGAAGCATTCACGAACCAGGCTACATCGTGGGTACTGAAGCTCAGGTACAGCCTGCTTACTGGGTTGCTGACTGGCCACGTTACGCAATGCGCGCACTGATCCTGCTGCTGTTCATTGCTTCGATTCTCAAACTGTCGGCGCAAAGCTTCTCGCCGTTCCTTTACTTCCAATTCTGAGGACCTGCCATGACCCGTTCATTACGCATCCTCTACATCACCCTGTTCCTGGCTATCCTGCTGATCCTGGGTATCTGGTCGCTGCGCAGCTTTGCCAGCTTCTCGACCACCCCGGAAACCACCGTGCTTAACGGTAAGTGGACCAAGGCAGCGGAAACTCATTACGACGAAGAGTTTCCGATCAAGCGTCTGGGCACCAACCTCTGGGCAGCGCTGGATTACAAGCTGTTCAACGAAGGCCGTCCGGGCGTTGTACTTGGCAAGGATCAGTGGCTGTTTACTGATGAAGAGTTCGATGCCATCGCCAACGGTGACAAGAACGAAGCGGAAAACCTGGCAATCATCCAGGGCGTACGCGACGAACTGAACGCCAAAGGTACAAAGCTGGTGCTGGCGATTATTCCTGCCAAGACCCGCTTGTATCCCGAGCACATTGGCGACAACAAACCTGCCACGTTGCACACCGACCTTTATCAGCAGTTCCACGAGCACGCTGCGCAAGCCGGTCTGGTCGCGCCTGATTTGCTGACACCACTGCAAGGTGCCAAGCAACACGGCCAGGTCTTCCTGCGCACCGATACCCACTGGACGCCGATGGGTGCCGAAGTTGTGGCCAAGCAGTTGGGCACGGTCATCGCAGAGCAGACGCCACTGAGCGGCGAGCCTGAAAAGTTCGTCACCCAGGCCAAGGAAACAGCGCCTTATAAAGGCGACCTGACCAACTTCCTTCCTCTTGACCCGCTGTTCAGCAACCTGTTGCCACAACCGGATCAACTGCAACAACGCAGCACTGACCCGGTAGCCGCAGAGGCCGAAGGCGATGACGCGTTGTTCGCCGACAGCGATGTCGCCGTTGGTCTGGTGGGCACAAGCTACAGCGCCAACCCGAACTGGAACTTCGTCGGTGCGCTTAAAGAGGCGCTGCACAGTGATGTTGTGAACTACGCGGAAGACGGCCACGGCCCGATCCTGCCGATGCTCAAATACCTGCAAACCGACGCGTTCAAAAACAGCCCGCCGCAAGTATTGATCTGGGAATTTCCGGAACGTTATCTGCCCGTTCACAACGACCTTAAAGACTTTGATCAGCAGTGGATTGCACAGCTAAAAAAAGCTGCTCCTGACGTGATCAAAACGCAACAAAACGTCGTTCAGAACGTCAAACCTTCCGACTCGCCAAACCAGGCCCAAAACTGAGAGGACTAAACAGATGAACCTACAGAATTCGAACACTCGCACTGCCAAGAAAAGCCTGCTGAAAACCTGCGCACTGGCTGCCGGTATCAGCCTCTTCACCCTGCAAGCATTCGCCGGTGACTCCGCGCTGTACGGCCCAACCGCACCAAAAGGCTCGACCTTCGTGCGTGTCTACAACGCCAGCAGCTCCGAGATCAGCGCTTCGGTTGGCAACACCAACATGAACGAAGTAGCACCACAGGGCAGCACTGCATTCAGCTTCATGCCACAAGGTGACTACACCGCCAAACTGGGCAGCCAAAGCGTCCCGGTGAAACTGGCAGGCGACCACTATTACACCCTGGTCAACAACGCCAGCGGCAAGCCACAACTGGTTGAAGAACCACCGTTCAAAAACAAGCAGAAATCCCTGGTTCGCGTACAGAACCTGAGCGACAAGGCACTGACCTTGAAGACTGCTGACGGCAAAACCGAAGTCGTAAAAACCGTTGCTGCCAAAGGCACCGGTGAGCGTGAAATCAATCCGGTAAAAGTCAGCCTGGCGCTGTACGACGGCGACAAGAAAGTGACTGACCTGAAACCGGTTGCCCTGGAGCGTGGCGAAGCCGCCGTGTTGTACATCACCGGTAGCGGCAGTGGCCTGTCTCCGGTATGGGTAAAACCACCGGTAGCGACTCGCTAATAAAGGATTAGTCAGTCGGCCCACTGATGAGTGGGCCGATCGACACGGAACAAAAACAAGACAGAAACGACAGACCGACGTACAGCCCTATTTCGAAATGCTCTTGGAGAAACAACATGATTCCAGTGATCTTGTCAGGCGGTAGCGGTTCACGACTCTGGCCGCTTTCGCGTAAACAATTCCCTAAACAGTTTCTGGCGCTGACCGGGAACCACACCCTCTTCCAGCAAACCCTCGAGCGTTTGAAGTTCGAAGGCATGCAAGCACCGATCGTGGTTTGCAACAAAGAACACCGTTTCATCGTCAACGAGCAACTGAGTGTTCTGGGCCTCGAAACCCAGACCGTGATCATGGAACCGTTTGGCCGCAACACTGCGCCAGCCGTTGCCATCACCGCTATGCACCTGCTCAGCGAAGGCAACGACGAGCTGATGCTGGTCATGCCTGCTGACCACGTGATCGAAGATCAGAAAGCTCTGCAACGCGCACTGGCGCTGGCCACTGTTGCGGCCGAGCGTGGCGAGATGGTTCTGTTCGGCGTGCCGGCCACCAAGCCGGAAACCGGTTATGGCTACATCAAATCCACTGCTGATGCGCTGCTGCCAGAAGGCGTGAGCCGCGTATCGCATTTCGTCGAGAAGCCTGACGAACAGCGCGCTACCGAGTTCGTTGAAGCGGGTGGTTACTACTGGAACAGCGGCATGTTCCTGTTCCGTGCCAGCCGCTTCCTCGAAGAGCTGAAAAAGCACGATCCGGACATCTACGACACCTGCATGATGACCCTGGAGCGCAGCAAGCAAGAAGGCGACACCATCGACATCGACGAAGCCACCTTCGCCTGCTGCCCGGACAACTCCATCGACTACGCCGTGATGGAAAAAACCCAGCGCGCTTGCGTTGTGCCACTGACCGCTGGCTGGAACGACGTGGGCTGCTGGTCCTCGCTGTGGGCTGTGCAGCAGAAAGACGCCAACGGCAACGTCACCAAAGGCGACGTGGTTATCCAGGACAGCCGCAACTGCATGATCCACGGCAACGGCAAACTGGTATCGGTGATCGGTCTGGACAACATCGTTGTCGTCGAAACCAAAGACGCCATGATGATTGCTCACAAGGACAAGGTTCAGGGCGTCAAGCAGATGGTCAACACGCTCAATGAGCAGGGCCGTAGCGAGACTCAGAACCACCTTGAAGTCTATCGTCCATGGGGTTCATACGACTCCGTCGACATGGGCGGCCGCTTCCAGGTCAAACGCATTTCGGTAAAACCGGGTGCCAGCCTGTCCCTGCAAATGCACCACCACCGCGCCGAACACTGGATCGTGGTATCGGGCACTGCACAGGTTACCTGTGACGAGAACGTGTTCCTGCTGACCGAAAACCAGTCGACCTACATCCCGATTGCCTCGGTTCACCGCCTGAAAAACCCAGGCAAGATCCCGTTGGAAATCATCGAAGTTCAATCGGGCAGCTACCTGGGTGAAGACGACATCGAACGTTACGAAGACGTTTACGGTCGCTCCGCTCAACTGGAAGCTGGCGTCAAGACGCAAACCATTGCACGTTAATCTGCTGTTTTAACTGCAATCGGCAACGAGCAGTACACCTCAACAACCTTTTGCGTACCCCATCCGCAGTAGGTTGTTGAGGTTTTTTTTGGCCTGAAAAATACCGCTCTTCCCCGTAGGAGCTGCCGAAGGCTGCGAACCGTAGGGTCTCCAGCTGATCGCCTTCGCAGCCTGCGGCAGCTCCTGACGGCGCATCACTCACAGGCCGCCATCTGTCGGCGACTGTCATTTATGACAGTACCGGGCCGTGCTGAACGGGAGTAGGCTGGGTTTAACAAATCGGCAAGCAGCCAGGGTTTGTTAATGGATTAACAAACAAAAGGACTAGTGAAATGAAAACTTATGAGGATGCCCTTAAATCACCTCCGATTCCGGATGCCAAGACACAATTCCCCGTACCTTACATTCGAGAAGTCACGCTAGGCAGCGACCAAATACCATTAGCAGTCGCAAACGGTGGGTTCAGCGTGGTCATGCCCACATTTAGTACCACCTTCGAGAGAGTTCTATTTACCCCCACCGTCGGTTTGGGGCTCATGATCAAGCAGACCAACATCTCGTCTGGCGTAGACACAGAGGCCCGTTATAGCGCAGCGGATATAAATAATCTTTTCAAAAACGGAGACAGATTCGAATTCGAACTCAGCTTTCTTTATCAGGATCATTGGTACGGCGGAGCATCAACCACAACCTATACCGTCGTCGCCTGAAAGCCTCTACGCATACCATGACTACCTTTGGGTACGTGGCCCGGGCTGAATGCTTCGCGGGAAAGCCGCGCTCCAACAGGTTCTGTGATTATGTGTAGGAGCGTGCGTCGCGCCGAAAGCATGGCTCATCACCATTAGCAAACTCCAGCCCGCTTTCGGTACGATGCGTGCTCATCTGTTCACGAGGCGCGACTCATGCTGTTCGGCGCATTGCTTATCCTTACCTGGCTAGTCCTGTTGCTGAAGTATCCCGCCAAAGCCTTGCCTGTCTCGCTGGCGGCCGCCGCTGGCCTGGGCCTTGTGGCGATGGTGGTCATCTGGCAAGACAGTCGCGAAACCCGCCGCCTGGAGCATCTGGGCCTGCGGATGAATTACGCCCCGGACCAATGCCCTGTTGGTAAGCCATTGCTGGTACTGATCGATAATACCAACGACGTCCCGCTGCGCGAGCTGCGTTGGCGTGTGGCCGCGTATGCGCCTGGCGATACCGTCAACCTCACCGACGACGCCTACGCAGGCCCGCGCTATCAAGGCCCCGGCGATTTACAGGCCGGTAGCCAGTGGCAGGATTGTTTGCCGCTCCCTCCCCTGCGCCAAGGCTATCGCCCGCAGACGCTGGAGTTTCGGGCTGAGCATTTACAAGGCAGTTTTTCGGACTAATTCATAGGAACACTTCAATGCCCAACGTCCTGATCACCGGCTGCTCCAGCGGCATTGGCCGCGCCTTGGCGGATGCTTTCAAAGTTGCCGGTTATGAGGTTTGGGCCACCGCGCGCAAGCCTGAAGACGTTGCCGCTCTCAACGCAGCGGGTTTCACTGGCGTGCAACTGGACGTCAATGATGGCGCTGGGCTGGCACAATTGGCGGCCCGGTTTGATGGGCTGGATGTGTTGATCAACAACGCCGGTTACGGTGCCATGGGACCGTTGCTTGATGGCGGCGTCGAGGCGATGCAGCGCCAGTTCGAAACCAACGTGTTTTCGATCGTGGGCGTGACCCGTGCGTTCTTTCCAGCACTGCGGCGCAACAAGGGCCTGGTGGTGAACATCGGTAGCGTTTCCGGAGTGTTGGTCACGCCTTTTGCCGGGGCCTATTGCGCGTCCAAGGCTGCGGTGCACGCGTTGAGTGAAGCGTTGCGTCTGGAGTTGGCGCCCTTCTCGATTCAGGTGCTGGAGGTTCAGCCCGGCGCCATCGATACGAGTTTCGCGAAGAACGCCAGCCATGAAGCCGAATTGCTGATTAACGAGCAATCGCCATGGTGGCCGTTGCGCGAAGAGATTCGGGCACGGGCCAAGGCTTCGCAGGACAACCCGACTCCTGCCACCCGTTTCGCCCTCGACGTATTGCGCGCCGTACAACAGCCGACGCCACCGCGCATGCTCCGCTCAGGAAATGGCTCAAGGGTTTTGCCCCTGATGAGCTGGTTACTGCCCAAAGGTTTACTGGATAAAAAACTGCGCCAGCGGTTTGGGTTGGATGAGAAGCTGTGAGCGGACCTCCATGTTGAAGGACGCCTCGCGGTGGGAGCGAATTCATTCGCGAAGGGCCAGCACGATCAATACATATCCATCGCTTGTTATGCCGCCTTCGCGAATGAATTCGCTCCCACGGTGGTCCTCATTCGCAACCTGGATTTACCTGGACTCCACCCGCGCCAATGAGCGCTCCAGTTCGGTCTTGGCCATACCAATCAAGTGCACCACCGAGAAGGCTAAATCGCGTTTGGGACCGTTAAGACTGTCGCCGGTTTCGTAGGCAGTGGCGGCTGCGCAACGCAGCAGGTCACTGACGTGCTGCAGGGACTCTTCTAGCGTAGGTTGTGGTGGATCTGGCGTTACTTTGATCATCTGATTAGGCCTTTTGCTAGGCCACCGAATGATCGCTGCTAAACAAGCAAAGGTGGCGACTTTGATACGGGTTAGCAGACCGGCGACCCAATCCCATAAACCGGCGCACCCAAAGGTGCCCCGCACAAAGCCGCCATAGACGGATCTTGCGTTGGAATTGAAATCAAACAGGCTGCTAAACCCGATCGCTGATACTCAACGACGGACGCAGCCTAGTGCCCGAAATCCCCCTGCGCAAGGGCTCGGGATTTTCTCGGAAACTTCACTCAGAAGAAAGGGAAAAGGCCGCAGGAATGGGGTGTAGGACGGGGTTATTTGGTTAGCTGAAGTTACATAAACGATGCTCATTCATGTGGGTGTCGCCTCGGCGTCCCTGACACCACGCTGTCGCGGAGCAAAAACTGGACTGTAGGAGCTCACCGAGGTTACGAGGCCAGCGATGGCTGGTGTGTCAGATAACCGCCATCGCTGGCCTCGTAACCTCGGTGAGCTCCTACAGGATTTGGGTCAACTCTGAAAATTGCATCTTGTTTGACAGGATCCGGGCTTGGTATCGGCAGCTCCTATCAAACAAACTACAACTATTTGATTTGGAGTACTTTTTCATCTGTAGGAGCGCGCCCGCGATCGCGTCAGCACAGGCAATATATTCATCGACTGACAGACCGAATCGCGGGCAAGCGCGCTCCTACAGGGTCCGTGTTTGCTGCGCGACAGCGTGGTGTCAGGGACACCGGGGCGACTCCCACAGCTTTACGTCATTGCGCAGGACAGGCTTTAGCCGGGAGGACGCTGGTGCGTTTGTTAAATATCTTTCAGCAAAAATACCGCCCTCCCGGCTGAAGCAGATCCTGCGGGATCTCCACAGCGGCTATCGCCCGGCGCTGAGAAGACGCCTGCATCCCGCGCCTTTAACCCGCGATAACAAGGAAGATTCCTACAACCGCGCCAAGTCCCAACCTCTATATTCCATAGCCTGAGCAGAGCAATGGATGCACTGCGCACGGCCTGTCAAGGAATGACAAATGAGCACTACAGTTACAGTCCCCGCCGATATCGACCATCTGGCCAATGAGCTGGCCGAATTGATCGACGCGGTCTCGCAACCTCGATTACTTTCCCCTTTTGCTTTTATCGATGATTTCATTCGCACAGCAATAAAGCGCTCAACGATGCATGAGCCGCACAAGGCGCTATTCACCAGCAACGTAAAGATCAATGTCGAATACACAGAAGATCGCCAAAGCGGACTCATCGGTGTCAGCCCTCCCCGCTCCAGAATCGCCACCTTTGAACTCCATCAGATAGTCACTGACTTTTTTCGCCACGACCTTAAAGGGGCAACCTCCATCCGCATCCGCTGGCCGCCTGCGTTCCCGCCCGAACTGCGCGAGCTGTTCGACACGGTGAACCTGCAGGCGCGCTATATCAGTGAGGTCGAGGCGCACTTTAATCGCCCTCATGTCAAAGAACTTTCCCTGCTTCTCACACGGCACGAACTGGATAGCATTATTCGTCGATATCTGGAGCATAGAGCCTCAGCGACAACGCTCAGTACACTCGCTGATGATTACTTGAGCGGCTGGATCGAACCCCGACTTGTGCAGTTTGAGGGCTCGTCGCGAGTGAAGCTGGAACGGGCGGTATTCCTGCCAACGCCTGAGTATTATGAAGACCAGACCGTTCAAGGTTTGTTGGTATTTCTGGGCAATGAACCCCAGCAACGGTCGGTCTACGAAATACCGCGTGATTTCGGTCAGTTTCGTGCGCTGATCGAAAGTCACGCCTCGTTGCGCAACAAAGTGTTGGCGCGGATCCCGCTCTATCAGCGACTCACGCCGGGTAATGACGAAGTCAAATATGTCCGCAGGTTCGAGACCAAGTATTACTGGGTGGCGCCCATCACCTTTCATGCGAGCCCCGACATCGCCAATGCGCTGTTTGATCTGAGCTATAAACGCTTGCTGTCTGATATCGATACGCTGGTGTCGACGGATGCAGAGCGGCTTGCTGACTCGGCTCTCGAATTCAGCGGTTATCTTCTGGCGGGCCTGTCGCTAGGTATCACGCTGCCGGTCAGTGTCAGTCTGGTGCCGATCAGGTTGATCGCAGCTTTCCTGCTGGGCGTCGCCTCTGCAGCCACCGATGCAGTCAGGGCCGAACTGGAAGACCTGCCCGAAGTGGCGGCTGATTTGTACCGCGCTGCCATCATCGGCGCACTGGCTGAAGTCATTGCCCCTCTGGTGCTGAAGGTGGTCGGCAAAGGACTTTCAGTGTTGGCCAGAACTCAACTTGCACAGAAGCTCAAAGTCATCCTGACAACCAAGAACCTGCCGTCCGCAGCGACGCCTTATTTGATTGATGCCCTGGAGCGCTCGAAACACTCGGCAAGGATGCGCTCGCTGGAATTGAAACTGAATGCCGACTTTAAAAAAGGCCCACAGGCCACTCAGCTGTGGGTGGAAAAGCACGGGCATTTTTCACAGCAGCTCATTGAATCGTATGACATCACGGTGTATCGCGGTTTTGTTTTCCGCGGCGACTCCCGCGCCCCCGATGTCATCTTCAAAAAAGGTTTCAAACTGCGAACCCCTGCTGCCGATCTGCAAAAAGACATCCATCAGGCGACCGGCGTGCGCGGCGGATTTGGTGGCGGCCACGATGCGCTGGACCCCGATGGCAGAGGGATCTCCACATCAGTTTTTTATGATCAGGACCACGTTGGGGCTTTTACTTACGGAGGCGCTAAAGGGGGTCACACCTACCTTGTCGACGCGCGCAAGCTGGACGGTTATCACCTTTACGCCAATGACTTTGCTGTGCGCTACCCTCAATCACCCCGCCTGGATCTGGCTCCGGTGGAGATCAACTACGCAACCGATATACCACCCTTGGCGATTGTCGGTGCCTACGACAAGGATGGCTTATTCATTCCCAATCTTGAGGGGTTGCGCAGAACAGCGGGTATCAACCAGGCGCGACTTGAGCGAGAACTGACCAAACGCACGTTCAACCGCGCGATTCAGAAAACAGCGGCTGACGAGGCCAGACTGGGGATTGAGGCGACACTTAGATTGTTCTCATGAAGCTCATCGCAGACAACATTGAGCACCGCCAGGTTAGATGATCTGCCAGATAGATCGGGGTTCCCTATCGCGAGCAAGCTCTGCTCCTATCAAACAAAATATAACTATCTGATTTGGAATGCTTTTTACTGTAGGAGCGCGCTTGCCCGCGATCGCGTCAGCACAGGCAATATATTCATCGGCTGACAGGCCGAATCGCGGGCAAGCGCGCTCCTACAGGGTCCGTGTTTGCTGCGCGACAGCGTGGTGTCAGGGACACCGGGGCGACTCCCACAGAACCCAAGCGGTCCAGATCTGTGGGAGCTGAGCTTGCTCGCGATGCAGACGACTCGGTATGCAGCCTTGAACCGAGTGATCGTTATCCGTCGGAACGCCCCACCTCTGGATTCACAATCACCGTACATGTGGTGCCCGCCGACAGCAGCACGTCGGCGGGCACTTCATCCAGATGAATGCGCACTGGCACGCGTTGCGCCAGGCGCACCCAGTTGAAGGTCGGGTTGACGTCGGCGATCAGTTCACGGCTCTCCGGATTGTCACGGTCATAGATGCCGCGGGCGATGCTTTCCACGTGACCTTTGAGCAACTGACCGCTCATGAGCTGCATGTCTGCGGGGTCGCCGACGCGGATATGTGGCAGTTTGGTCTCTTCAAAGAAGCCGTAAACCCAGAACGAATTCATGTCGACGACGGCCATCTTCGCTTCGCCAATGCGCGCGTAGTCACCGCGATGCACGTTGAGGTTGGTGACATAGCCGTCTACCGCTGCCAGCACCCGCGTGCGGCGCAGGTTTAGCTCGGCAGCTTCAAGCCCGGCCAGCGCCAGTTGATAATCGGCCTGGGCCGACACCGCGATGTTGCTCGCGTCGTCGCGGCTTTCGGTTGAGATCACCAGATTGTCCATGTCGGCACGACGCCTGGCGTTGACCTTGCGCATCTCCCAGGTGGCCTTGCGTGAAGCCACCAATGCCTGCGCCTGCTTGACCGCCACCTCGTAATGCTCGGGATCGATCTGCATCAACAGGTCGCCCTTTTTGACCTGTTGGTTATCACGCACCGGCACATCGACCACTGTGCCGCTGACGTCAGCGGCGACATTGATGATATCAGCGCGCACCCGACCATCCCGGGTCCAGGGCGTGTCCATGTAGTTGACCCACAAGGTGCGGCCGATCCAGATGGCCAGTGCCAGAACCAGTAACGTGGCGATCAGACTGAAGAGCTTTTTCATCAGGGCTACTCAAGAATCAACGGTAAACGGTCAGCGCCATTGCGCCGAAAATGCAGGTAAACAGGCTCAGACGCAGCAACGCCAGATGCCAGAAAAACCGGTACAGATCAAAGCCCGCCAGCAGTCGGTCAAGTGCCCAGGCAAGCACCAATGCGATCAAAAACAGGACGGTCACGCTGGGCATGTACAGGCCATGAAAAGCAATTTCACGAGGCATGAGTCAGTCCTTGCTGATGACCTTTGCGGGCATGCGCGGCCAGAGGTGATTGAGGGTCCAGCAGTGACGAGCGGATGAAGTGCAGATAGCTCTTCACCCGACGCAGCACCGAGGTATCAAAGTGAGGCGCGAATGGTTCGTCGCTGCTTTGCACACGATTGATCGCGTGATCAACGGCTGCCAGTGCACGCTGCCAGTTGCTGTGATCCGGCTGGATGAATAAACGGATCAGCGCCCTGCCCATCACCCGGATCGCTACACGCCAGGATTGCCACGGCGCATATGCCGGATGAACCGGGAGGATGTCCTGTTCGCGACGCAGCTCGATGATTGCGTGGCCGATTTCCAGTACCACGAACATCCAGCGCAGCAATTCACGTTGCACCAACGGCTTGCCAGCGGCCAGACCGTAGGCCTGATGCATGAGGTCGCGGGTCTGGCTTTCGAAACTGGACCCCAGACGATTCAGCGGCGCGCTGATGGCGAACACCACCTGACGACGCAAATCGCCCTCAAGCCGCTGCCACATCCAGCGCGCGTTGGGCGGCAAGATGATCGCGCCCGCAGCGGCACACAGCAGCATGCCAATGACCATGGCGATGTAGTCGTTGATGAAGGTGTAAGGGTTGTAGATCGTCAGGTTGTCCGGCACTGAGCCGATGCTGAAGAAGATCAGCAATCCAAGCCCGTAGCCCGACCACTGCGGCCGCGAACCGAGGAATGCACCCAGCATAAACACTGGCGCAAGGCTCAGGCACAGCAGCGGGAAGCCATCGATGTTCGGGAAGATGAAAAAGGTTTCGATGAAGCCCAGCACGGCTCCGAGCAAGGTGCCGCAGGCCATCTGAAATGACATACGGCGCGGGTTGTTGGTGGTGGATGACAACGCCACGGTGGCTGCCGACACGAGAATCATGGTTGCGCCACTGGGCCAAGCGGTCGCCACCCAATAAGCACTCATGATCGCCAGAATGAACGTGGCCCGAATGCCTGCCGCTGCCGCTGTCATCCAGCTGGTTTTGGGCAGGAACGCTTCTTCCCATTTTTCCCGGATGTGTTTGTGATCGGCCAGGGAGGCGTGGGTCTGAGCATAATCGTGCATGTCGCTGACCAACCGGTACAGCAACTCGTAAGCGGTGTGGAAATCCAGCAATTCGGCTTCGCTGGGTTGGATGTCTTCCAGAGCGGCACGCTGGGCACGTACCCGCTCTGGCAGCTCTGCCTTGAAGGCTTCCAGTTGCTGGACCAGTTGCGCGGCATCCTCTGGGGTCAGAAAACGATTGGCGAAACCGTCGAGCAACTCGGCCAAGGCTGTGAGGCCCGGCTGTGCAGCGATAAACACCCGGCTAACGCCATCGCTTCTTACGCGTTCGAGCAACTGGTGCAGCGCGTTGAAGCGGGTGGTGATTGCCATGAACTCACTGTTCAGGCGGTTGAGTCGTCCGTTACGACGGCGCATGTGGGGATCTTCAAAAACCGTGACGCTGCGTAGTCCTTCCAGGCCGATGGCTTCTGCAACAAAGCGCACGTTGCCGGTTTCAAATGCATCTCGAGGGTTAACACCACGCAGGCCATCGGCGACGAAACGAGCAAATATGCCGAAGCGTGAATACAGCGCGTTACGCATCGCCGCGCCCGAGCTTTGCGGCAGAATCGCTGCGGTGACGGCCGTGGAGCAAACGATGCCGAGGCTGATTTCCAGCACGCGCCACACGGCCGCCATGAACGAGCCTTCCGGGTGTGCCAGTGCAGGCAGGCCGACCATCGCAGCGGTATAGCCCGCGAGCACAAAACCGTAGGCGCGAAAGTTTCGATAACGCGCCGCACCTGCCGAACAGAACCCCACCCACAGCGCGAGGCAGCCGAGGAACAGTTCGGAATTCTGCGCAAACAGCGCCATCAGCACGACCATTACCGTGGAACCAGCCAAGGTGCCGAGCAGGCGATAAAAGCTTTTGGCAAAGACATGGCCGCTTTGCGGTTGCATGACGATGAAGACCGTAATCATCGCCGTGCGCGATTGAGGTAATTCCAGGCGCAGGGCCAGCCAGTAGGTGAGAAAGGCGGCGATCAGGACCTTGAAGATGTAGATCCAGGTCACCCCGTCGCTGCGCGCCCAACTATTGAATTCCCGACGCCATGGGAGTTGGGTGATTCGGTTCAAGATGTCACATGCCTGTTGCGGCGAATCACGATCAATTGTGGGAGCGGTGCTTGCCCGCGATATTGACGACACGGTTTTTCAGCTATACCGAGGTGCCTGAATCGCGGGCAAGCACCGCTCCCACAAGTACAGCGTTCGCTTGAGGTATTCACCGTCTGGCTATAGCGGGCATGCCCTGTTTTACCGGCAGGATCGCACTCCCCGGTAGGAGGCAACTTGTTGGCGAGGCGCGTTGAGCGGCGCGTCAGATGAAAAGCCTCGCGAACAAGTTCGCTCCTACCGGGATCGAGGCGTTCATTGGAGATATTCATCGGCCAAACACCGCCAGTGTGGCCGGCGTTTTCGGTGCCTGGGTTTTATCTTCGGCCGGTGTATCGCTGCCCGCGTCCAGGCCGCCGCCCAGCGCTACGACGAGTTCGGCATGGGCGCTCAGGCGGGCGGCCTGGACTTGTTGTTGAACCTGCTGCTGACGAAACAACAGAGTCTGGGCATTGAGCACGTTGAGGTAATCGGTGAGCCCGCGCTGGTAAGCGATCATTGCGATGTCGTAAGTCTTCTGCGCAGCAGCCACCGATTCGCTGGCGAACGCTTGTTGTTTGTCCATGGACTCACGTCGTATCAACTGATCGGAAATGCTCTTGAGCGCGGTTATCAGCGTCTGGTTGTACTGCGCCACCGCGAGGTCATAACCGGCAGAGGCTTCCCCCAACTGTGAACGTAAACGTCCACCATCAAAGATCGGCAAACTCACCGCAGGCCCGGCGCTGTAGTTGAATTTTTTACCCGTCAGAAATTCCAGCATGCCGCCACCTGTGGCCATGTAACCCAGGTTGGCGATCAGATCGACGTTGGGATAAAACCCGGCATGGGCCACGTCAATACCGCGAGCCTGAGCAGCGACGGCCCAGCGGCTGGCCACCACATCCGGGCGCTGACCAAGCAATTGCGCAGGTAAAGCAGAAGGTAACTTCAGGGCCGTTTTGAGGGCCAGCGTCGGGCGATGGAGGTTAGCGCCCTCCCCCGGACCTTTGCCCGCCAGCGCGGCCAACTGATTACGACTGAGGGCAATGGCCTCATCCAGCGCGTCGATCTGCCGATGGGTTTCCGGCAAAGGCGTTTCAGCCTGACTGACTTCAAAGTGGGTACCAATCCCGCCCTTCAAACGACGCTGGGCCAGATCAAGAATCTGTTGCTGCTGGGCGAGCGTAGCTTCGACGATGTCGCGCTGGGCGTAATTCAGCGAAAGCTGGATGTAGGCGCGAACGATGTTGTCCTGCAATTCGAGCTGCGCCTGACGTGCCTGGGCAGCACTCATGTGAGCCAGGTCAAGCGCCCGTTCGGATGCGTTGCTTTCCCGCCCCCAGAAATCCAGCGAGTAGCTCAAACCAAGGGACGCATTGTTGTCCCAGGTGGTGGTATTAGCGAGCGCGCCGGGACCGTAGAACTGATCAGTCGCCCAGTCATGCCGTTTGAGGGAAGCTTCACTATTGACGTGCAACGACTCGGCAGATTCAGCCATACCCGCCATTGCTTTGGCTTGACGAACTCTCGCCGCCGCGATGGCCAGACTCGGCGCTCCGGCAGCGGCCAGGTCAATCCAGTGATCCAGTTGCGGATCGTTATAGGCGTGCCACCACTGAGCAACAGGCCAGTGCGCATCCCGGTCGGCACTGCGTATGGCAGCATCGGTCGTCAGGCTATCGACAGGCAAAGCCTTGCCTTGTGGTGCGATCCCGCCGGTTCCGATACAGCCGCTGATGACTAACGTTAAAGCCCAGACACTGAAGGGCGCGGCCCTTCTGATGATGCGACGCGGCACGGATGCAACTTCCCGACGTAAGGTGAAATGACTCAGGTGGCGCGATTCTAGGGGCGCATCAACGCCCCGATAAGCCAGAAGAACTGTGAATCTTTGTTACAGAATCAGAGATAATCATCAGCCAGGCTGACATGGCCCGGTTACTTCGTGTCACAATTTGCTATCTCTCTAGAGAACTGCCCATGGATACCCTGCAAAACATGCGCGCGTTCAGTTGTGTGGCTCAGGCCGGAAGTTTTACGGCAGCCGCCGTTCAGCTCGACACGACTACCGCCAACGTTTCGCGCGCCGTCTCAAATCTCGAAGCACATCTGCAAACCCGTCTGCTTAACCGCACCACACGCCGAATCGCGCTCACAGAAGCCGGCAAGCGCTATCTTCTGCGGTGCGAACAGATTCTGGGGTATGTGGAAGAAGCCGAAGCCGAGGCCAGCGATGCTCATGCGCGGCCAGCCGGTCAGCTCAAGGTGCATTCGATGTCCAGTGTCGGTCAGCACTATGTGATCGATGCAATCGCCCGCTACCGACGCAATCACCCGGACGTGTCCTTCGACCTGACCATGGCCAATCGCGTGCCGGATCTGCTCGAGGAAGGCTATGACGTGTCCATTGTCCTGGCCAGTGAGCTGCCAGACTCGGGTTTTGTCTCGCAACGTTTGGGCATCACTTACAGCATCGCGTGTGCATCGCCGGAGTACGTCAAAAGCTTTGGCATCCCGCTCAAGCCTACTGACTTGCTCAACCACGCGTGCCTGCGATTGGTCAGCCCGGTGTTCCCGCTGGAAAAATGGCTGTTCGACGGCCCGGAAGGTCAGGAAATGGTCACGATCCATACCTCGCCATTTCTGGTCAACTCGGCAGACGCCATGAAGACGGCGATCAGCAGCGGCATGGGTGTGGGTATCTTGCCGATCTATTCCGCCATCGAAGGCTTACGCAATGGCACGCTGGTGCGGGTGCTGCCCGAATACCGCTCGCAGGAACTTAACCTGTACGCGATCTACCCGTCGCGCCAGTATCTGGATGCCAAGATCAAGACATGGGTGGAATACCTGCGCGGCTCGCTGCCGGAAATCCTCGCCGCCCATGAAGCGGATCTGCATACGCATGCTATGCGGTCCATCGCCTGATCGTTGGAATCCCCTGCTGTAGGAGCTGACGAGCAACGCGAGGCTGCGATGGCGGTTCATCTGACACACCGCCATCGCAGCCTCGCGTTGCTCGTCAGCTCCTACAGGCCGATGTTTACGTCTCGACGACGGGAATGTTAGCGTGCTACTCATCTGTAACCCTTTATAAAAAGCGTGCGAGAGTAGCTACCCCATGAAAAAGACCGTACTTGCCTTCAGCCGTGTATCCCCCGAAATGGCCGAACGGCTGGAACAAGACTTCAACGTGATCGTGCCCGACCCGAAGCTGGGCGACTTGAATGCGCAGTTCAATGACGCACTGCCCAAGTGCCACGGCATGATCGGCGCAGGTCGTCAGTTAGGGCGTGAGCAACTGACAGCTGCTACCCAGCTCGAAGTGGTGTCGAGCATCTCCGTCGGTTACGACAACTACGACGTCAGCTACTTCAACGAGCGCGGCATCATGCTCACCAACACTCCGGACGTGCTGACAGAAAGCACCGCCGACCTGGGCTTTTCGCTGATCATGAGCAGCGCCCGTCGGGTTGCAGAACTGGACGCCTGGACCAAGGCCGGTCAGTGGAAACGCAGTGTGGAAGCCGCGCAATTCGGGACTGATGTATACGGCAAAACGTTGGGTATCGTCGGTATGGGCAACATCGGCGCAGCGGTTGCGCGCCGTGGTCATCTGGGTTTCAACATGCCGATCCTGTACAGCGGCAACAGCCGCAAGACCGAGCTGGAGCAGGAACTGGGCGCGCAATTTCGCAGCCTTGATCAACTGCTTGCCGAGTCGGACTTCGTCTGCCTTGTGGTGCCGTTGAGCGAGAAAACCAAACACCTGATCAGCAGCCGCGAGCTGGGCCTGATGAAGTCCAGCGCAATTCTGATCAACATCGCCCGTGGCCCGATCGTCGACGAAGCGGCGCTGATCGAGGCCTTGCAGAACGGTACCATTCGTGGCGCCGGGCTGGACGTCTACGAGAAGGAACCGCTGAGCGAGTCGCCGTTGTTCAGTTTGAAAAACGCCGTGACCCTGCCACACATCGGCTCGGCAACCACTGAAACCCGGCAAGCCATGGCGGACCTTGCCTACACCAACCTGCGTGCTGCGTTGCTGGGTGAGAAGCCGAAGAACCTGGTGAATCCGCTGGTCTGGAAAGATTGATGTAGCCCTGTAGGAGCTGCCGAAGGCTGCGATTGCGGTATACCTGAAAAACGCTTCGCAGCCTGCGGCAGCTCCTACAGATAATGCATTTCCCTTACCTCAAACCAGCTTCGCCCCCACCGGCACCACCACCTTCGGCTTCCTGAACACCAGCACATTCCCCAGCATCACCAACACCAGCCCCATCAACGCCGGAGCCGTCCATTGGTAGCCTTCGGCGAACGCCGAGATGTTCAGCGCCACCACCGGGAACAGCACCGTGCAATACGCTGCGCGCTCCGGGCCCATGCGCCCGACCAGCGTCAGGTAGGCGGTGAAGCCGATTACTGAGCCCGGAATCACTAGATACAGTAACGAGCTGATGTAACGGGTCGTCCACTCAAAACCAAACGGCGTACCGCTGAGCAAGCAATACAGACTGAGCATCCCGGCGCCGTAGAGCATGCCCCAGGCGTTAGTGGTCAGCGGCCGCAGACCGGCTTTCTGCTGCATGCTGGAAAGCATGTTGCCGGCCGAAAAACACATCGTACCCAGTAACGCCAGGCCAAGGCCCATCAGGGTCTCGTGGCTGGCGCTGTGCCCGGACAACTCAGGCCAGAACATACAGCCCAGCCCCATCAAACCCAGCGCACCACCGGTCAATACGTTGCGGGCGATTTTCTGTTTGAAGAACACCCGTGCATTCAGGGCGTTCCACAGGGTTGCGGTGGAAAACACCACCGCAATCAACCCGCTGGGAATCCACTGACTGGCCGTGAGGAAACACATGAAATTGATGCAGAACAGGCACAGCCCCTGCGCGACGCAAAGCATGTGCCCACGCTGATTGACCTTCTGCAGCTTGCCGCTGATCAGCAGCATCGCGAACAACACCAGTGCCGCGAGGCCGAATCGGTAAACGATGGAGACCGCGATTGCCACTTCGCCAAGCTGTAATTTCAGTGCGATCCAGGTGGTGCCCCAGATCAGGACGGTCAGCAAATAAAGCGAAATGTTCATGATGCGGCTCCCGATTTGAGCCATCAGTTTGCCGCGTGCACGAACCGACCATTTGCATAATCTTGCGCATTTGCTTCAGCGGTAGCTGGCAGAGAGTGCTGTAAAGCGTAGGATGCGAGCCATGCCAGCCATCGAATCCATCCAGGTCTTTCAGGCCCTTAACAGTTCACCTCATGCTCAACTGGAGCAGAGCGCGGTGCTGGGCGATGGTTTGGTCGCAGCTTTGTGGAACAACCGTCACGACTCCCAGGAGTATCACGGTCCAAGCCATCACACATTGTCGTGCTACATCGACGGTGGCACAGGCACATTTCGTCGCGATCGCCCCGATCAGAAAGGCAGCCCCAACAAGCTTTGCACCCTGCCCGCCGGGCACGAATCAGCCTGGGTGATCAATGGCGAGATTCGTCTGGCGCACCTTTACATCAGCCCGGAACAGTTCGCCTTGGGTTGCATCACCCTGCTGGACCGTGAACCTCGAGAGCTGCAATTAAGGGAGAACACGTTTCACGATGATCCCGAGCAGGCCCAACGCTTTCGCCAATTGATCCAGATGAACTGGAGTGAGCCCGGCGAGCGCTTGCTGACCAGTAGCCTGGCTCATGAAATGCTCAGCCGGGCCTTGTTCGACCAGGTGGGCATGCGTGAGGGTTTGCGTTTGAAAGGCGGGCTGGCCGCGCATCAGCGCCGACAGTTAGTGGATTTCATCGAAACCCATCTGGCCGAACCTCTCAGCCTTGGGCAACTGGCGGGGCTGTGTGCGCTGTCTGAATACCACTTCGCGAGGATGTTTCGCGAAAGCTTCGGCTTGCCGCCCCATCAATACCTGCTGGCCCGACGCCTCAACCATGCCCGACAGCTGCTGCGCACGACTCGCATGGCGTTCGGGGCAATCGCGATCGAGTGTGGATTTGCCAGCGCCAGTCATTTCAACAATCGCTTCAGGCAGGCAATGGGCGCGACGCCGGGGGAATATCGATTGGCGTTTGTCGGGGGGAACACGACGCCCCGGTAGGAGCCAACTTGTTGGCGAGGCGTCAGACCTGTGTATCAGAAATATCGTCTCGCCAACAAGTTGGCTCCTACCGGGAAAATCTGTGCTGCGCCACAGCGCGGCATCACGCCAACAATCGATTAATCAAAATCAGCGGCCCCACGAAAACACCTGCCGCTGCAAGCACCAACACCAGCCGCGGCCCGAACGGAATCAGAAACACCAGCAGCAACGCGCTGCCCATCAGCGCCGCGCACCACTGCACCAGCCCCAAGCCCAAAGATGTCGACGCCAGCGCCGCCCACAGCGAAAGGCCCAGGCACAGCCAGCCAACGAACTTCAGCACACGACTGCGGCTGGCACTTAGCTTGCCGTGCAGCAACTCGCCGTAATGTTTGGTCATGGACAGGCACAGCGCGGTGAAGCCTACGTAGCACAGCAAAGTCGCCAGCAACATCAATGCACTTCCCCTTCAAGTCGACCTGTTGATAAAGGCCGCTCGACCACAATGGGCGGCACCGGGCGAAATTTCTTTGCGCCCCAGGCCATGAACAGCCCGGTAAACAAAACGGTGAGGTCGAAGCCGATCAACACCCAGTCCTGATTCTGCAGCGAAGCCAGCAGGTAATTGCCACTGGTGATGATGTCCAGCAACGGCAAACCGGCAAATAACACCGCGCCCAGCATCAACTGCTCACGCCATGCCTGACGGCCTTTGCGCAATAGCGCATGCAGCACTGAAAAGCCCCAGACGCTAAAGAACAGATTGATCTCCCAATCACTTCGCTCGGCCAGCCCCACCGGCAACAAGCGATTGGCCCAGAAGAATGCAGCCACGGCGATCATCAGCCCGGCCATACCGGCAATGTTTAACACTTCCACCAGTTGCAGCTCGAAAGGCAAGACCCCGGTTGTGGCATGCTTGACCTGCCGCTTGGCCAGCCACATCACCAGTCCGGTGCCAATCATGGCCGTTCCGGCAATGCCAAACACGAAGTACAGCCAGCGCAATAAAGGCCCGGCGAACTCCCCAAGGTGCAGCCCGTACATGGCGCCGGACACCAGCAATGGTCCGGAGCGCTGGGTCGGCAACGTCAGCACCTCACCACTTACCCCGTTGAACACCACGTTAATACCCGGATCGTGAATGACGCTGCTGCCAGCACCGGGAGACACCACGACCGTTGCGGCTGCATCACCCGGGTTATAGACCACCAGGCGCCCCACCTCTTTATCGGGCCATTGTTGCCCACCCGCGCGCACGATCGGCGCAAGGGGTGCCAGGGCAGCAGCCGTACCGGTTGCCTTGGTGATGTTGGTATTCGGAAAAACATCGGCAAAGAACGCCTGAGTGTCCTTGCCATAAGAGGCCACGATGCTCGCCGGCATGACCAACGACATGAAGATCACCAGACTGCTGTAAGTGATCATCAGGTGAAACGGCAACGCCAGCACGCCGATTGCGTTATGCCCGTCCAGCCAGGAACGCTGCCCTTTTCGCGGACGAAAAGTGAAGAACTCCTTGAAGATTTTCTTGTGGGTGATGATCCCGGTGATCAGCGCGATGAACATCAGCATCGCCGCAATAGTCGACAACCAGCGGCCCCATGGATGCGGCATTTGCAGCTGGAAGTGGAACCGGTAGAAAAACTCTCCGCCCATGCTGCTGCGCGTCTGGATTTCTTCGCCGGTTTGCGGATCCAGGCTCTTGCGCATGAATGCGCCACGCTTGCCCTCTTGTTCTGCGGTCTGCCACATCAGCCCCAAGGCAGGTTTGCGCTCATCGGGCAGATCGATAAACCAGCGCGTGGCATTCGCCGCATGTTGCTGCAGATAAGCCTGGGCCCGATCGACACTGGCCTCGGTATCGACCACCCGTGCCGGGATTTCAGGATGAGTCCAGCGGTTTATTTCGTCCTTGAAGTAGGACATTGTTCCGGTCAGGAATATCGCGAACAACAGCCAGCCAAAGACCAGACCAATCCAGGTGTGCAGCCAGGCCATGGCCTGACGAAAACCTTCCTTCATGACAACCACCGCCCCAGGCCGAAAACGGCCGCCAGAATGGCAGCGGGCAGCAGGATGCCCGCCCAGGCGCGCCAGGCAGTCCGGCAGGCAAAGCACCAGATCACTGCAAGCAAGTAAGCCACAAACGAAAGCATCATGCCGGTGACAACGGCATCAGCCCGGGACATCGGCACCCACTGGCTGATGCACACGCTGCTCAGCGCAGCGATCAGGTAACCGCCGAACAGTGCAGCGACAATGCGCGAAGTGACCGCCAGCCGATACATCAGTGAAACACCGGCAGCTTTGGCTTTTCGCGTTGATTTACGGGCTTGCGGAGCGTCCATCGTCGCGTCGTTCATCAATGCGCAATCGTCAACAAAGGACGTCGCACAGTGAAACATAGGCGTTGAATCGGCATGGGGTAAGTCCTGATCGGGGGGCTATCGCACGTGACATTTTCTGACGTCGCGCACGAACAGAACGCAATATTAATGATAAATATTCTCATACGCAAAAGAGTCTGCCAGAATCCGCGCAATTAAATGGTTCATCGCGGACTGCAGCACCCATGTCTATCGCCCCATACGCGCTTAACGAAACTGTCGAAGGCCTGTATTACGCCCATCACAATTGGCTGACGGGCTGGTTGCGGCGTCGTCTGGGCTGCCCGCACAGCGCGGCTGATCTGGCGCAAGACACCTTCGTCAAAGTCCTGCTGGCCCGCGATACGCCTGAGATTATCGAGCCCAGGGCGTTTCTAACCACCATTGCCAAGCGCGTGCTGTTCAACCACTACCGTCGACAGGACCTTGAGCGCGCCTATTACCAGACGCTGGCGGAAATGCCCGAGTGTGTCGCCCCTTCGGAAGAAGAGCGGGCAATCATTCTGGAAACCTTGCTGGAGCTAGACCAGTTGCTCGATGGTCTGCCGGTTGCGGTCAAGCAAGCCTTCCTGTTGTCGCAAGTCGATGGCCTGAGCCACGGAGAAATCGCCGCGCAACTGGGTATTTCCATCGCCACGGTGAAGCGTCATTTGAACAAGGCGCTGCTGCGCTGCTATTTCGCCTTATGAATTCGAACGGCGAATCCCTGAACAAATCAGACATCGCACCGGCCGTGGCCGAGCAGGCGGTGAGCTGGCTGATCGAAATGCAGAGCGGCACCCTCGGCCCGTTGCGCCAGCAAGCCTGGCAACTCTGGTTGAACAGCAACACGGAACACCAGCGGGCGTGGGCGCATATCCAGCGGGTCAACCAGCGCCTGAGCGGGTTGTCCTCTCCGCTGGCACATGCTGCTATCAACGCGCCAAGATCCAGCGGCCGACGTCAGGCGCTGAAACTGCTGTTGCTGCTGGGCGCTGGCTCTGCGGCCGGCTGGGGTTTGCGCGATCAGCTCTCGTTGCAACCGTTGCTGGCCGATTATCACAACGGGGTCGGCGAGCAGCGCAAGATCGCGCTGGACGATGGCAGTGAAATCCACCTGAATACGGCGAGTGCCATCGACCTGCGCTTTGATGCTCAGCAACGCCTGATCAAGTTGTTGCAAGGCGAGATCCTGCTGACGGTGGCCGACGATCCACGTCCGCTGAATCTGGTCACGGCCGAGGGCAGCGTTCGGCCGATGTCGGCCGCCAGCCGTTTCGATGTGCGCCAGTTCGACGGTAAAACCCAACTGGCGGTGTTCAGCGGCACGGTACAGATCACCCCGACGACGTTCACCGGTCCTGGCTTGCAGTTGCAGGCCGCCCAGCAGGTCGTGTTCAACCGCAATACGTGGGAACCGGTGCGGGCACTGGACGCCAACAGCGGCGCGTGGGCCGATGGCATGCTGGTCGCCGCGCACATGCGCCTGCAGGACTTCCTCGCCGAACTGAGCCGCTACCGCCGCGGCCATTTGCAATGTGACGCGAAAGTGGCGGACCTGCTGATTTCAGGAAGTTATCCACTGGCCAACAGTGAGCGGATTCTGGACTTGCTGGAAGTGGCGTTGCCGGTGAAGGTCAAGCGGTTTACCCGGTATTGGGTGAGTGTTGAGGCGCGGGTTTAGCTCCAAGTTCATTAAACAACACGCATTTGAAATGAACCGAGATTCCTGTGGGAGCGAGGCTTGCCCGCGATAGGGCTGGATGCGATCTAACGTGAACCTTGCCTGGCCTTATCGCGGGCAAGCCTCGCTCCCACATAGACTGCATTCCAACCGGAATAATTATTTTTCAAAACCGGTGAGCCGTTTTCGGTTCCTCGCGTGACAGACAGGGAAAGCACCTTAATCCTCTCGCCCAAGGACTCCCTGTATGTCAGTTCGCCCCAGCCGTTTGTCCCCCCTGTCCCGCTCGTTGCGGCATATCGTGTTTGGTGCCGGTCTGTCGCTGTGCAGCGTGCCGCTGTTGCAGGCCGCTGATGTCGGCAGCAAGGCGTATCACATTGCCCCGAGCGCGCTGGAAACCGCACTGAATCAATTCGGTCGCGAAGCAGGTGTCCTGATTTCGTTTGGTTCGCAAATCACCAGCGGTCTGCAGAGCCGAGGGCTGGAAGGTCAATACACTCCTGAGCAGGGGCTGGCGGCGTTGCTCGAAGGTACCGGCCTGCAAGCCAGTCCCAATGGCCAGAATGGCTTTACTTTGCAACCGGTAAGCGCACAGGGTAATGGTCCGATTGAGCTGGGGGCATCCAACGTCGTCGGTGACTGGCTGGGCGAGGCGCAACAAACTGATGTCTTCGAGCATCCAGGTGCGCGGGACGTGATCCGTCGCGAGGAAATCGAGCGCATGGGTGCAAGCTCCGCACGCGAAGTGCTCAATCGCATCCCGGGCGTCAACGCTCCGGAAAACAACGGCACCGGCAGCCATGACATGGCGCTGAACTTCGGCATACGCGGCCTCAACCCGCGTCTTGCATCACGCTCGACGGTGTTGATGGACGGTATCCCGGTGCCCTTCGCGCCTTACGGTCAGCCGCAGCTGTCCTTTGCCCCGATCAGCATGGGCAACATGGATGCGGTGGACGTGGTTCGCGGTGGCGGCGCGGTGCGCTACGGCCCGCAGAACGTCGGCGGCGTCGTCAACTTCGTGACCCGCGCCATCCCTGACGAACCCACCCTCAAAGGCGGTTTCCAGACCGAAACCAGCCCTTCTTCCAGCCACGATGGCTTCAAGACTACGGGTAACGTGTTGGCCGGTGGCACCGCCGACAATGGCCTGGGCGGCGCGATTCTGTACACCGGCGTTCGCGGCGGAGACTGGCGCGAACACAGCGACACGCAGATCGACGACCTGATCCTCAAGGGTAAATACCAGATCGACGAAGCCAACAGCGTTAACGCCATGGCTCAGTACTACGAAGGCGAAGCAGAGATGCCGGGCGGCCTCAACGTTGCCGATTACAAAGACGACCCGTACCAGTCGACGCGCTTGAAAGACAAATTCTGGGGCCGTCGCACCATGGTCAATTTCGGCTATCGCTACGAAGAAGACGCGCGGGTTTTCACCGCCAATACGTTCTTCACCAAAACCCTGCGCAGTGGTTATCTGGAACAAGGCAGTTTCGTGTCGCTGTCACCTCGCGAGTACTGGGTCCGCGGTCTGGAAACGCGCTTCTCCCAAGGTTTTGCGCTGGGTGAAACCTGGCACGAAGTCGGCGTCGGTTACCGTTACATCAACGAAGCCGGCCATGAGATGCGCTACCGCGAGAACACTGTCGATAACGTCCTGCCGACCACTGGCAGCCGTTTCGACCGCGATACCCGAGGTGCCACAGAAGCCAATGCAATCTACATCGATGACCGTATCGACATCGGCAAATGGACCATTACGCCGGGTATTCGCTACGAGATGATCGACACCGCGCAGTCCGATAACTTCAACAACCGCAAATACCAGGGTGACTACAAAACCGCCCTGCCCGCGTTGAACGTGCTGTATCACCTGACCGATAGCTGGAACCTGTACGCCAACACCGAAGGCTCGTTCGGCAGCGTCCAATACAGCCAGATGTCCAGCCGCATCGCCGGGGGTGAAGTCAAACCCGAGAAAGCCCGGACCTGGGAATTGGGCACGCGCTACGACAACGGTAACCTGCGTGCAGAGATTGGCGCGTTCCTGATCAACTTCGATAACCAGTACGAAACCAACCAGACCGACAGCAGCGTGATCGCCCGTGGCGAAACCCGTCATCAGGGTATCGAGACCAGCGTCAACTATGCGTTGGCTGGCCTGAATCCGGCGCTGGCAGGGTTTGATGTGTACGCCACGTATGCCTTCGTCGATGCGACGATTCGTGAAGACGGTCCGAACAAGGGCAACCGCGTGCCGTTCGCGTCGAAACACAAAGGCACCCTGGGTGTGGCGTATACCGAAGGCCCATGGAAGCTGAATCTGGACAGTTCTTATCAGAGCGACCAATTCGCCGACAACGCCAACACCCAGACAGAAACCGCCAATGGTGCCGCGGGCAAGATCCCGGGTTACATGCTGTTCAGCACCCGCGCCGCCTACGACTTCGGCCCGCAATTGTCTGATCTGAACGTGGCCGTCGGGGTGAAGAACATCTTCAACCACGAGTACTTCACCCGTTCGTTTGACGACAACAACCGCGGCAAATATGTCGGCGAACCGCGCACGGTGTATGTGCAGACCTCTGTGGCGTTTTGATACATCGCGTCGCCTGCATCGCTGGCAAGCCCGGCTCCCACAGTGATCGCATTCCCCCTGTAGGAGCCGGGCTTGGTCTGGGCGGCATTCCGACGATGAACGATAACGCGGTGTGGCTTATGACTGCGTCTCATGCATCGCGGGCAAGCCCGG